>JASFBJ010000085.1 GCA_030149585.1 Desulfobacterales bacterium
CCTGAAGCTGTGATGCATAGTTGGGGAAGTTAATTCGTCCTCGTTCCTAAGGAACAGGGACGAAATAACTTTATAATTAATTTTTAATTCAAGGAATTTTTAATTTAGACAATAGGAGAATTTATGAAAAAAACATTAGCTATCACTTTTTTACTTATTTTGTTTAATTTTGCGGCTGCAACTACTCATGCCATGGGAGTGGAGATTGCTGTCGGGGGCTGGTATCACTCTCCAGGCGGTTCTTTGGCCTATGACCCTGATGTTAGCTCAGACAAACTTGATCTGGAAAATGATCTTGGTTATGAAGAGGAGTTTCGTCCTACCGGCCGTATCAAGCTGGATCTGCCAATTTTTTTACCCAATTTTTATTTTGTCGGCGCTCCAATGGAATTTGAGGGCAAAGGAAATAAAAACACAGGTTTTACTTTTGGCGATGAAACCTTTGATGCAAACGTGGATTTTGATTCCAAAATACAACTGGATCAATATGATATTGCCGTCTATTACGGTATTCCCATGATTAAAACAGCAACTTTGGGGATGCTGAATATTGATTTGGGGCTGAATTTACGAATTATAAATTTTGAGACTGAAATTGATCAAAAGGATTCAGGACTCTCTGAATCAGAAAGTTTATCTTTACCCCTTCCCATGGTTTATTTGGCCGTCCAATTAAATCCTCTGGATTTGCTGGATATTGAAGCTGAATTTAGGGGCATCGCTTATAACGATAACCATCTGTACAGTTTTATCTGTCGAGTTAAATATCAAGTGTTTGGACCTGTTTTTGCGGCAGTGGGCTATCGCTATGACACAATAAATATCGATGAACAGGACGTGGAAGTTGATCTTGATTTCAGCGGGCCGATTTTTGAAGCCGGGGTAATATTTTAATGATCAGCCCTGCTTGACAAAGTGCCTGAGGCTGATCATTTTGATATAAAACGTAAAATTATTTTTTGGGCGAGCCCTAAAGATGCCCCAAAGGGTTTTCAGCAATTAAGGAGTGAAATATATATGACGGAAATACAAGGAAGCATGAATGAGGTAAAAGCTAAAAATGATCCCCAGGCAAGACAGGACGCTGCTATAGCTGATTCTTTAACAAAGATTAAAAATAAATTTATTGTGATGAGTGGAAAGGGCGGCGTCGGCAAGACCAGTACATCTGTTAACCTGGCTATTGCCCTTTCCAATATGGGATTTAAGACAGGTTTGATGGATGTTGATTTGCACGGTCCTGATGTGCCCCGAATGCTGGGTTTAACAGGAATGCTGGATTTAAATGAAGATCGTAAACTTAAACCAATGCACTATTCGGAAAATCTTGTGGCGGTTTCCATAGAGTCTTTAACACCCAGTAAAGATGATGCCATTATATGGCGTGGCCCCATTAAATATTCTGCTATTCAACAATTTATTGGAGATGTTGCATGGGGTGAGCTTGATTTTTTAATTATTGATTCACCCCCTGGAACCGGGGATGAACCACTGACCATTGCTCAAACGATTTCAGATGCTAGAGCCATTATTGTGACAACACCCCAGGAAGTTGCTTTGGCGGATGTCCGTAAATCAATTAATTTTTGTAAAAAGCTTAAAATGGAAATTTTTGGTCTGATTGAGAATATGAGCGGTTTTAGCTGCCCTCACTGCGGCAAAACCATAGAACTTTACGGTTCAGGGGGAGGCCGGAGAACTGCTGCTGAAATGGGGATTAACTTTCTTGGTAAAATTCCCTTTGATCAGAGGGTAGTAGCCTGTGGTGATTCCGGGATATCATTACAAAAAGAGTATAAAGATTCCGTTGTTTCAATTGCTTTTAAAGAAGTTGCCGATAGAATGTCTCAACTTGTGAAAAAATAATAGCAAAAATGGTATAAGGGTTTCTCGTTCCCACGCTCCAGCGTGGGAATGCATACCACATAGGGTTCCCACGCTGGAGCATGGGAACCAGGCAATGATGAAGGAATGAGAAATCATATTAATTCTTATTTCCAGGCATTATTTAGGGCTGTTAAAAGGTTCATGATCAAATAGATAGCCCACTGACCGCAGACTTTTAAAAAAGACCGGTTTTTTAGGGTTCTCTTCAAAATATTTACGAAATCTGACAATGAAATTATCAATGGTACGGGTAGATGTTTTGCGGGTATAGCCCCAGCCGATTTCCAGGAGCCGACTGCGGGATAAGGGTTGGCCTTTATTGGCTATAAATAGTTTTAAAAGTTTTGTCTCCTGTTCAGTAAGATGCACTATACCCATTTTACAGTCGGCCTTTGAAGTGGCAAAATTTATTATATTATCACCGAACCTGTAATCGTCGGCTTTTGAGGTAAAAAAATCTTCACCTGTTTTTGCAGACTGTCCATTCCATGACGAGCGGGTTAAAAGACGATCAACCCGCAATAAAAATTCTTCCAGATTAAACGGTTTGATCAGATAATCATCCACTCCGTATGTAAGACCTGCTATTTTATCATCTACAGTAGCCTTTGCTGAGAGAATCAATATTGGTAAACGTTTATCTTTCAGACGGATGCTGCGCAAAACCGAAATACCATCAATTCCAGGCAGCATTATATCTAAAATGATAAGATCCGGACCTGTTTTTTCCCACTTATCAAGGCCTGAGACTCCATCTGTTGCAATATTTACCTGATAGCCTTGCAGCATCAGATTCAGCTTTAATGCTTCGGCAATATGCGTATCATCCTCAATGATTAAAATTAATTTTTTTTGAGCATTCTTATTCATTGGTTTTACCATCCCTGCTTGATCCTTTATATGGCATAATCAAGATAAAGGTTGATCCTTGTCCGCGTCCTTTGCTCTTTGCCACTACTTTACCTTTATGGCTTTTAGCTATTGTCTGAACAAGATGAAGTCCTATCCCGCTTCCTTTAATTGCTCTCTGGTTGGCCTTGCCCACCTGGTAAAATCTTCTGAATATTTTTTTAATTTCTTTTTTTTCAAAGCCTATCCCATTATCCTTAAATGCAATATATAACCTGTTTTTTTGACATGACATGGTGATGGTAATTTTTATTTGCTCTGAATTATTATATTTAATGGCATTGGTAATAATATTCATTAAAAGAATTTCAAACATTGAAATGTTGATCCTGCATGTTAAGGCCCGTCTGGTTTGATTATTCAAAGAAATGCGGCAATTTTGGAAAAGATGAGAATTTCTGGTCAAAAACTGTTCGATTATCAGCTCAGGGTCGAATTCTTTGAATTTACCGCCATAACTTTTACTTTCAATTCTGGCCAGGTTCAGGATCCGGCTGATATTATTGGAAAGCCTGTTAACATCAATGAGCATAAAATTGATGTATTTTAATTGATCGTCCCTGGACAGCTCGTGCTTGGAAAATGTTTCAAGGAATAGCTTTAAAGAGGTTACCGGTGTTTTAAGTTCATGTGTGAAATTATTAATGAAATTATGCTGCAAGCGGTATAGCTGCCAAGCCTTTTGGTTATAGGCGAAAATACTGAATATTCCCAGTAGAATAATTCCCACAAGAATGGATAGTACCATAATAACCACCCAGGTTTCAGGAGCCAGCACCTGGCTTTCATCAATATTAAATTTTTGAATAATAGCTTTTAACCCTTTGCTGACCTCAATATACCAATAAATATATAATAAGAGCGACGTGACCAGCGCGATAATTGAGAATATAATAATTAAAATCGGATGTAAAAACCATTTTGGCTGGTTCATAATGACCTGTTAGTAAAGGGAAAATAAAATATTTTACCGGATAAATCGCCAATATTGTTTATCAAGAGAGTTTAAAAAGTGCAAAGCCTCATTATACTCGCTAAAGCTGCCTATAAATAATCGATATACTAAATTATTCTTTTGTTTTACAGGAAAAAGATGGGCCTTGCCGGTATTTCTATTCAACTGCTCTAAAAATTGTTCAGCCTCTGAAAAACGGTAAAAAGAAGCATAGAAAATATAATATTTTCCTTTTTCATCCAGAACAATAAGATCAGTCAGGCTAATATTGGGCAAGAGTATTTTTTGGCCGGTATAAATCCGGTTAATATCGTGAATTGCCGGATTTAGCACCTGCACTATATCAATCAAGGTGTCGGAGCTTGTCTTATATTCTTTATAAAGAATTTTTTTCAGCCATTCCCCTGGCTCGATGATTTTTATTTTATTGGTTTTCGAGCCGACAATGCCGGAAAGGTCAATTACAGGAGGGGATTTTGACTGGATTTTTTTGACTGGGCTAACAGGCTGCGGCGCGGTTTCAGGTTGTTTTGGCACCAATTTTGGCATTGGTTTTGGCTTTGGCAGTGGTTTATTTATTTTGCCGGTCTCAGGTTTTTCAGGATCAATTCCAGGGGATATAGAAGTTGCCGTTGACAGCCGAATCTGATTATCTTTGGCAATAATGGTTTCATGCGAGTTCCTATGCTCTGAGACCTTTTCTGATATCTTGAAAGGTTTGTTTGATGGTGGCTGTGCACTCGGTAATTGCCGTGATAGATTGGGAAAAATATTCGGCAATAAAAAGAAAATAAACAATATTATTGCCAGGGCAGGGCCCAGGCCCCATTTCAAAGCATTTATAAAAAAACGAAATTTTTTACGATTAATAGAAATATGGTCAAAGGCCATATCCTGAATCACTTCTTTAATTATTTTAGCATTAATTATTTTGCTTTCCATGGCAAACCCGATAAGAAGGGCATTATCACAAATCTGATTGATCAGTCGGGGAGTTCCAAGGCTCTGATGCCATATTTTCACTAAAGCTTTTTTGTCGAATAAAGGAGTGTGCCGACCGGCAACACTGATACGGTGACGAATATAATCACTGGCTTCAGTTTTGTTCAGGGGACGCAGATGACGATTGATTACCAGACGCTGTTTTAATGGAGCTAATTTTTCACTATTGAGTTTATCATAAATTTCGTTTTGACCCACCAGAATAATCTGGATTAGTTTTTTGCTTTGAGTCTCAATATTTGATAACAGTCTTAGATCTTCCAGAGCGTCTTTTTTGAGCAAATGGGCTTCATCGATTATTAAAATCACCCGCCTGCCTTTGGTGTCCAGCATTTCAAGCTGGTCGCGAATAGCGTTTATCAAGGCTGGATTATTATTTGTTTTAATTTCAAGCCCAATTTTTTCAATTAAATACTCTAACATATCCTGAAAGGTTGAACGTGGATTAATAATATGGAGTATAATATATAAGGGATCGACTTCTTTTAAAAAAGCATTTATCAGAGTGGTTTTGCCTGTACCTACATCTCCGGCAACTAAAATAAATCCCTTGGCAGAATCAATGCCATAGAGTAAAGAGGAAAGAATTTCACGATGCTGTTTGGATAAAAAGAGAAAAGATGCATCTGGTGTATTTTCAAATGGTTTTTGACTCAGTCCATAATATTTAGTGTACATGGCATCATAATATCCTGTTAATGATTATTTGAATCACAGCTTATTAATTTTCATTTTTAAGTGATTTTTATGGAAATTACAAATTTAAAATAACATCCTGTCTTAATAAGGCGTTTTGTCTGGAGTAAGAATTATGAGTATAAAGCAGTTTGAGATTAAACCGAAAAATGAATCAGGCCTGCCGGAAATCTTAGCCCCGGCTGGAAATAAAGATGCTTTTCTGGCTGCTCTGGCAGCCGGGGCAGATGCGATTTATTGTGGATTAACACAGTTTTCAGCACGCATGAAAGCTAAAAATTTTTCGATTGGAGAGCTGACGAATCTTATCAGACTTGCCCATAATAAGGGAACCCGGGTTTATATAGCCTTAAATACATTATTAAAATCAGATGAAATAGAAACGGTTGGGGCATTGCTGAAAACCTTAAAAGAGCAGGCCAATCCAGATGGAATAATTTTTCAGGATTTAGCTGTACTGGAAATTGCACGTCAGGCTGGTTTTGATGGAGAGCTGCATCTGTCAACTCTGGCCAATATAAGTCAACCATCTGTTTTAAAAAAAATAGTGCCAAAATTGGGAGTCTCGCGAGTGGTGGTTCCTCGCGAGCTGAGTGTTGACGAGATCAAACTTATGGCTGATGCCTGCCCGGATGGCCTGGATCTCGAAGTTTTTGTACATGGGGCACTTTGTTATGGTGTATCGGGTCGCTGTTACTGGAGCAGCTTTTTGGGCGGTAAAAGCGGGCTTCGCGGCCGCTGTGTTCAGCCATGTCGGAGACTTTACAGGCATAAAGATAATAAAGGGCGCTTTTTTTCCTGCAATGACCTTTCCATTGATGTTCTGGTGAAATTACTTGAAAGAATTCCCAAGGTTCGCTGCTGGAAAATTGAAGGCCGTAAAAAAGGCCCCCACTATGTTTATTATACGGTTTTGGCTTATAAATTATTAAGGGGCCATGGCAAAGATCCTGAAAATAAAAAACTCGCACAGGCAATTTTATCCCAGGCCCTTGGGCGTGAGAGCAGCCATTATAATTTTTTAGGACAGCGTCCCTGGAATCCTTTGAATGCGGACCGCCCAACAGGTTCCGGCCTTTTAGTTGGCAAGGTTTCAGGTGGACGCCAAAAACCCTATTTGATTCCATGGCAGGAACTTTTTGCAGGTGATCTTTTGCGAATCGGGTATGAAGATCTGCCTGGTCACAGCATAATTAAAATTACCAAATATGTTCCAAAAAAAGGACGCTATTATTTAAAGCTTCCAAGTGTAAATTTTCGAATTAATAGGGATACACCGGTCTTTTTGATTGACAGACGGGAAAAAGATCTTGAAAAGCAATTACAGGTTTTACAAAAACAATTAGATCAGTTTAAACCGGCAAAATCAAATATCTCTCTGTTTTCATTGAAATTGCCAAAGGCAAAACAATTTAAACCAGCTTTTAAAGAGATGATTTTGCAACGAGAATTTAGCAAAAATAAGGCATCAGCCCTATCAGGTATCTGGCTGGAACAGCAAAGTTTAAATAAGATAAAAAAATATCAAAATGCAAATATCTGGTGGTGGCTGCCGCCGGTTTGTATGCCTGATGACGAGAAAAAAAACAGGGAGCTGGTATATGCTGCTCAAAAATTGGGTTATCATAATTTTATGCTTAATTCACCATGGCAGATTGCCTGGTTCAAAGAAAAAAAAGATCTTAACCTTTGGGCAGGGCCCTTTTGTAATATTGCCAATCCTTTGGCAGTGAGCGTTTTAAAATCAATGGGGTTTAAAGGTGTAATTATCAGCCCTGAACTAAGCAAAAATGATTATCAACTACTGCCGGAGCAAAGCTGTCTGCCGCTTGGAATAGTTATCCATGGCAATTGGCCTCTTTGTATTTCGCGCATTTTATCAGATCAGCTTTCAACAGGGTGTGATTTTGCCAGCCCCAAAAACGAAAACGCCTGGGTAAAAAAATATGGTAATAATTACTGGATATATCCAAATTGGAAACTGGATTTAACAAAAGAGCGGCAGTTTTTAAGAGAGGCTGGATATCAGCAGTTTGTTTCCATGGTTGAGCCAGTGCCTCGCCATGTAGAATTAAAAAAGCGACCTGGATTGTGGAACTGGAAGATAGGTTTAAGGTAAAAAATTAAAAAAACATGCCGGGAGCTGTCAGATCACCCCATGATCTTCCGATCCTTACGGATAACGGACACCCGGCATGTATAATGCGGCGGACTAAAAAAAGTCCGCCTGGAGGGCTGATAAAAAAACTATGGTAAAAAAACCGGACTGAGAAAAAGAGATGGAGAGAAGAATAATTTACCTGAAGTTTAGGAGACGTAAACATCAGATAAATTGCTATGATTTCTTCTCTCCAATCATCTTGTTTTCCCCTGCCGGTATTCAGAGGTCTAAAATAAAAAAAGCCCTTCAAGCGTTTAGCTTGAAGGGCTGCACCCAGCTTACTTTGCCCTTTAAATATAACCTTTTAAAACTGTATCGCCGCAGTAAATAAGGTTAATATAAACCTGAATAAAAAAGGTTTATAATAAGGCTGGTATTCTGGCTTTCGGATCAGTCTACTAACCGCACCTTCCCATTATTTTGCTGATTTTTCGATACCTGCAAAAAAGCATTTATCATCAGTTTTTTAACAGTGGTTTTTGCGGAATTCGTCCCCGATTACAGCGGCGGGACCACTCCCGATTTGCACGGGATTTCCAGTTAAGCAATATGCACCTTATGTATTATATATATTGAAAGAAAAATGTTGTGTCAAGTATAAATTAACAAGATACTTTCTTTTTTTTTGCTAAGCATGATATGCATTTATTTCTTTTTTGAAAACCAAAAATAATGGGTAAAAAATGTCAAACCAGTTTAACTCTATTAAACTTATTTTAAGCGGTCTGGGCGCTGCCCAGCTTATAGCAACCCTGAGTGTTTATTTATCCAATCTTAACCTTTATCATAAAATGTCTTTGATCATAGATGCCGGCTATTTGGGTGTGCCGAATAAACTGACCCTTAAAACCCTGCAAAGGATTGATTCAGCGTTCTATGGAGGAATTTTTTTTACTGTAAGCATTGGGGCAGGACTTGCATTAGTCTCTTTGGCTATGATCTGCCTGATAAGAAAAAAGGTGACCGGGTATAAAATATATGCTCTGTTTTTTATTTTAATATGGCTTATTTGTTTATTTAAATTGAATAATAATGGCCTTTGTATGCTGGAAACCGCCTATTTTTTGCTTATTCCGCTGGTGATGGGGCTGGCCTCTTTTAAATGGCGGCCTGAGGCTGATGCAAGTGTTAAAAAGCCCAATATTATATTATTCTGGGGCTCATTTATTTTGCTGACCGCTTTGTGGGGCACCCAGCTAAGCAGCCATCTATTTACTGATATTCGTGATCATTTACTATTAACTAATCCAGTGGGCAGCAAAATTAATAATTTTTATTATAAATATACTCTTTATCCAGCTGAAATTTTTAAGTCTTTGTACCAGAAAAATATAAAAACATGTGATTTAAGTAAAATCTCAGACAAAGAGATAGCCAGCAGGCTTGAAAAAAAGTTGATTGGATATGATTATTTAGTATTAAAAAATGCTGATAAAGTGGATTTAAAAATAATTAATAATGGCGATCACCTGTTTTTACAAAATCAGAATCAGACCGTTATAAAATTGACGTTTAGCGAATTTATGTCAAAGTCTTCTACCACATTAAAGGAATTTTCCGCCAGGCTGGATAAATATCAATTTTTCAGGATGCTGACATTTTATAGTTTATTGATAGGATTTCCCATTATTTTATACTGGATGGTGTTTGATTTTTTTCGGTGGCTGGCTGGTTTATTTTGGGATCCACCCATTATTTCATTTATAGGTGTTGGGATTTCGATCAGTATTGGTATTTTGCTTTTCATTCCCGTATTTTCCGCTAATAATAGCTCTATCAGCAATAATACCCTTAATGCGAAACTCAGTTCAAAGCACTGGGCAACCAGAATGGCAGCTTTGAAATATATAGAAAAAAAGAAAATCGAAATCAGTCAGTTTCCCCAATATAAAAAAATGATCACCAGCCCTTATCCTCAAGAGCGGTACTGGCTGGCCAGGGCCTTTGCCGTAAGTCATGGAAAAAATATTTTTAATGACCTGCTTAAGATGCTCAATGACCCACATCCCAATGTGATTTGCCAGACTTTTTACGCACTTGGGCGGCAAGGCCGGCCCAGTGCAAAATCAAAAATTATTAATGCTATCCAGACATCCAGACACTGGTATTGTCAATGGTATGGCTACAGGGCTTTAAGGAAACTTGGATGGAAGCAGACAAAATTAAAATAAAACTTTTTCTGCTTTTAGCAGGCCTGGTTATTGGTATTGAATTTGCAATGTTTGCAATGAGTATAATCATACCTCATATCCCACTTCCTGGACTGGTTTTGACTGGTGGTATCCGTATTGTGGAACTGGGGGCGATTATTTTTGTTTTAAGAATGCAAGGGAAGGGACTGGGCCTGATTGGTTTGGCGGCCCCTGATATTTTGCCGGGGTTTAAAAAGGGGCTTTTCTGGTCAGCATGGTTCGGTGTTTTTGCTGTATCTGGATTTGTTATAATGATTTTTTTTAACCTTAACCCTCTTAAAATATTAAAAACCCCTATTCCCGGGCACACAGGATTGCGGATTCTTTTTTTTCTGGTGGGAGGCCTGATTGGACCAATTGTGGAAGAGGTGTTTTTCAGGGGAGTGGTTTACGGTTTTTTCAGAAAATGGGGAGTGCTGAGTGCGATTATTATAAGTACCTTTTTTTTTGTAATACTGCATCCTATCCAGGGAATTCCCATAACTCAAATAATCGGGGGGCTGGTTTTTGCAGTTGCCTATGAACAGGATGGATGGCTGATGGTGCCGATAACCATTCATATAACCGGTAATCTGGCGCTTTTCTCTATCTCTTTTATCTGAAATTCCAGGCTGCCGATATTTTTTGGGCCTGATTATTGCAAAAAATGAATATGAACATAAAAAGTTTAGAAAAGGAAATACCATGCAAAAGAAAGAGATGATAAAAAAAAGATTGATAAAAATTTATGGCGTGGAGAAAGGCGAATCAGCCTTTAAAAAATTATATCCTCAGCTTGAGCAGTTTTCCAGGCCGCAAATTCGCAAAAAAGAGCTGTTTTCTGAAAATGATATTGTTTTAATAACATATGCAAACTCTCTTTATAAAAAAGGCGAATCACCTTTGCAGGCCCTGCATGGTTTTGCAGGAAAGTTCTTTAAGGATGTTTTTAGTGATATTCATTTTTTACCATTTTTCCCATTCTCTTCTGATGATGGATTTTCAATTATCGATTACCATGCAGTTGATCCTGCCAATGGAACATGGAATGAAATCAAAGAAACAGGCGCTGATTTCGGATTGATGTTTGATCTTGTACTAAACCATATTTCAGCCAAAAGTCGGTGGTTTGCCAAATATCTTGACCAGGAGCAAGGCTATGCTGATCTTGCAATTGAAGTAGATCCTGAAACTGATCTGTCACAGGTTACCCGGCCAAGATCTTTACCACTTTTAACGCAATACCCAAAAACCAGTGGCCAAAAGGTAAATGTCTGGACAACTTTTAGTGCTGATCAGATTGATCTTAATTTTGCCAGTGTGGATGTTCTATCCAAAATAGTGGGTGTAATGCTCGATTATATAAGGAGGGGTGCTTCTATATTAAGACTGGATGCCATAGCTTATCTGTGGAAGGAGACAGGAACCAGCTGCATTCATCTTGAAAAGACCCACGAAATAGTAAAATTATTACGTTCAATTCTGGATCTTGTTGCCCCTGAAGTAATAATTATTACTGAAACCAATGTTCCCCATAAAGAAAATATCAGTTATTTCGGCAATGGGGTTGATGAAGCTCAGATGGTTTATAATTTCACCTTGCCCCCTTTGATGCTTTATACCTTTATGGCTGGAGATTCCACTAATCTTTGCAACTGGGCCAAAGGTTTAGGCTTAAAATCAAAAAAAAATACTTTCTTTAATTTTAGTGCTTCCCATGATGGTATTGGGGTGCGGCCTTTGGAAGGCATTTTAGAAAAAGATAAAATTGAGGAGGTTATAGCATTAGTTAAGGAAAATGGAGGACAAGTTTCTTATAAAAATAATCCAGATGGTTCTAAAAGCCCTTATGAATTAAATATTACCTATGTGGATGCTGTGGGTACGGGAAAACAGACTGATGACCCATGGCATGCTGCCAGATTTTTGGCATCTCAGGCTATTCAACTGGTTTTGCCTGGTGTTCCAGCGATTTATATTCACAGTATATTAGGTTCTCATAATTGGCAGGAAGGTGTGTCGCAAACTAAAAGAGCCAGAACAATTAACAGACAAAAGCTTGATATAGATGATGTTATGAAACAGCTAAGGGATCCGGCAAGCTTTCGCTCAACGATTTTTTATCCCTATATTAATTTAATAAAAATAAGAAAAAAGCAAAGTCCGTTTCATCCCACAGCATTTTTTAAGCTGCTTGAGATCAATTCAGATGTTTTTGCAATTGAAAGGCGGGCAAAGGGGCAGACCATTTATGCCTTAACCAATATTACTAATAAACCGGTTAGCATCTCTATGAAACCTTATACCTCAAAAACCGAAATCCTGGATTTGATCAGCGAGAAGATTATAAATCCGGCATTATTAACTTTAACACCCTATCAATCTGTCTGGCTAAGGAACGGGGACGAAACAACTTCCACAAGTAGGCGCACAGATTTAGGTCAGGTTTGTTCGATATAAAAGTACAAAAGTTGCAGGAATAGCGAGCTATTTCAAAATTTTT
>JASFBJ010000309.1 GCA_030149585.1 Desulfobacterales bacterium
TAAAATCTATAATTCCTGATCTTGTGCTTGCCCATATAGTCCAAGCATAAATTCAGTTTGCAAGGCTATATATTTTTCAATAGTATAATGTCTTCCCAGGTACCAGCGTCTGAAAGTCCACATATGGCCTAAAACTGTAATATTATGAGCTGCCAGATCAATCGAACGCTCGTTAAGTCCTGGAAGCTCACCTGTTTCCGCAATTTTTGCCAGAATCTCTACAAAAAGGCCGGTAATCCTCAATTCATTTTCCAGAACTCTTTTTTGCCACTGGGGAGGCAAGGATTTTGTTTCCCGATAAATCAGCAGAATAAAATCGCTCATTTTGTGGCAAACCAAAAAATATTTTTCAAGAACCTCTTTTAAGGCCTGTCGGCCATGTTTTACTTTGGGCATGGCGTTGGTCACCACCCTTTCCACCTCGCTGTGAATCGAATCACAAACCAGGTAAAGGATATCCTCTTTGGATGCAATATATTCATATAATGAGCCAATGGAAATCTCGGCAGCTTTGGCAATTTGGCGGGTCGTTGTTTTATGAAAGCCATCTTTGATAAACAGCTTAATTGCAGCATCAGCTATCTGACGGCGCCTTTTAGTTACAAGCTCGGAATTTTTAATTTGAGTGGGGATATCGTTAATGCCCGGTTGCCTTTGAAGCATATTGTTTAATGATTTACCTCGATGAATTATTTAAAAAAAGTGCTCATGAGCGCGCGCTCAGTTAAATATCTATCATAAATCTTTTTTTTATGTCAAGTTGTTCTATAAAGTATTGACAAAGTCCAATATGGGCTTTATAAAAAAGTATTTTGAGCGAGCGCTCAATCAGAGCCATGCGGCTATCCAGTCGAAATGGCTGTTTCTATATCTACCCTGAATAATTCGGAAAGGAGGTATTGTGGATTTTGATCTAACAAAAGAGCAGGAGATGATCCGCAAAGAGGTTCGTAAATTTGCCGGGAACGAGGTTGCCCCTGTAGCTGCTGAATTGGACGAAAATGAGGAGTTTTCCGTTGAGCTGACCCGTAAATTAGGCGAGATAGGTCTTTTTGGAATGTTTGTTTCCGAAAAATACGATGGCCAGGCCATGGATTATCTTTCCTATATTATTGCCGTTGAAGAGATCGCCCGGATAGACGGTTCCCAGGCCGCCACCATTGCCGCCGGCAACTCTCTCGGCATTGGGCCGATATATTATTTTGGTACAGAGGCCCAGAAAAACAAATATCTGCCCAGATTATGCAGGGGAGAAGGCCTTTGGGGTTTTGGACTCACCGAGCCCACCGCTGGCTCAGATGCAGGCGGCAGTAAAACCACAGCGGTTTTGGATGGTGATCAGTGGGTGATAAACGGCTCAAAAATTTTTATTACCAATGCGGCCTGCGAAATGACTCTGGGGGTAACCGTTCAAGCCATAACAGGAACCAGGGCTAACGGTAAACCGGAATATACCTGCTTTCTTGTGGAACATGATACCCCTGGATTTAAAGCTGTTCCAATGCATAAAAAAATGATGTGGCGGGCTTCAAATACGGCTGAACTCTATTTTGATGATGTTAGAATCCCAAAAGATAATATTTTAGGCAAAAAGGGCGATGGTTTTCATCAAATGCTCAAAACCCTGGATGGGGGTCGACTTTCTATAGGTGCAATGGGTTTGGGGGGAGCTCAAGGCGCTTATGAACTGGGATTGAATTACGCAAAGGAGCGTCAACAATTTGGCCAGCCGATTTCCAAATTTCAGGTAATAGCCTTTAAGCTGGCAGACTGTGCTATAGAAATTGAATGTGGTCGCAATTTGATGTATAAAGCATGCTGGCTGCGAGATAATAACCGGCCTTTTGAAAAAGAAGCTGCCATGGCCAAACTTTATTGCTCTGAACTAATGGGCCGTGTGGCCAATCACGCAGTTCAGATTCACGGTGGTTATGGTTTAATGAAGGAAAATAATGTGGAGCGATTTTATCGCGACCAGAAATTGCTGGATATTGGTGAAGGTACCTCGGAAATCCAGCGGCTTGTTATTTCACGATATATCGGGTGCTGATTAAAATGCCCCCCACTTTTAAAATAAAAAGGAGAATAATTAGATGACCGAATATGATTATTGGAAAATATTCCCCAGAATGCCTCGCAAGGTAACTATCGGCGACATTACTATTCGTGATGGTTTTCAGCATGAAGAAAAATTTATCTCAACAGCTGCCAAAAAATTTTATCTGGAAGAATTGATTTTTGCCGGCTGCCGGGATATTGAAGTAACCAATCTTGGCAGCCCTTATCTAATGCCTCAGTTTAAAGACGCTGAAGAACTTTTGATCCACTTGCGTGGTGACCGCTTTAAAAAGAAATGTGCACGCGAAGGCATAAACTACGATGATATCTGTTTGACGGTGGTTACGATTCGCGAATCAGCCGTGGATAAAGCCATAGCCCTTCGGGAAAAGGGAATTGGGCCTGATCGTCTCTTGATGATGGTTTCAACTGAGGAAGAACATCATTTTGCAAATTCGGGCACAACCTTGCCGAATTACTGGCAAGAGGCCGAGCGCTGCATAAAAAAATGTAATGACGCAGGCATGATAATGTGCGGCACCGTCAGTACTATCTGGGGTAGTCCAATAGGCGGAGCCACAGATTTAAAGGATGCAGTTGAGTTTTCCAAACGGTTTTTAGAGATTGGGGCCCATGATATTGAGCATGCAGACCATGACGGCAGTGCATCAGCTGCTCAAGTTTATCGTTATTTCTCCATGGTTTTAGATGCAATGCCTGATCCAAACCTGCATATTGCTCATTTTCATGAAACCAAACGGGTTGCTTCAGCCTCGATTCTGGCAGCGTTGCAGGCAGGTATCACCAATTTCGAAGGAACGCTGGGCGGACTGGGGGGGCAACCTGCCAATTTTTTAGATGATTGTCCCACCAAAGGAACCGGAGATTATTATTATGATGATCCGCGTTATGTGGGACTTGTGACCCTGGAAGACACTCTGATTCAAATTGATGAAATGAATATTGAGCACGGCTATGATGTGGACCGAATTTTATGGCTGGGAAAACAAATGGAAAAAACCATTGGACGGCGGCTGCGCTCTGAAGCCATTATCAATGGCCGTACATTAAAAGAGGGCCATATGGAATATGCACGACCCGGCCTGGCTAAACTAAAAGAAAAACTAGGGGAAGAACCAGGACAAAATATTCCTAAACAGTGGGCTGCCAAAGCAGTCTTGCCGGAAAAGTACTGTCCTAAATAATAACATGACATTAATTAATCAAGGAGTATCTTATGGCGAGCGATCAAACACCCCCTATCAATGTTGATTTTTTTGAAGATTTAACCGGAGAAATATCTCCTCCGGCCGGGGATAAGGCAGGAAATAACGCAGAAAATAACATTGATGAAATCGGAAAGCGAATAAAAGATATCAGAAAACAAAAGGGGATATCCTTAGTTGAATTGTCCAGAATGACCGGCTTTGAAGTGGAAATTCTCAAAGGGATCGAAACAAACGAAATCCAGCCCCAGCTTGGAACAGTGATCAAGCTGTCCAAAGCCTTAGACAGTGCTTTTGGGCGGCTGGTTTCCGGAGTCGGCGATAAACTCTACTCAATCACCCGGAAACATGAACAAAAAATTATCTCGCGTTCCACCTCGGAAAAAGGGAAAAAAAACATTTACACCTATAAGAGTCTGGCACCTGAAGTTAAAGGCCGTCATATGGAAGCGGTGATCGTACAGCTCGAAGAAAATCCATCCAAGGAGATATCGATTCATGATGGAGAAGAGTTTATTTATGTTTTAGATGGGACTGTATTTCTAAAAATCGGTGATGATCAATTTGAACTAAAACCAGGCGACAGCGCCTATTATCTATCAACAACCCCTCATGTGATTGCCGCTCAAACCGGCCAGGCTACCATCCTGGCCGTTCTTTACGGTGACTGATTTCTCAACCACCTTATCATATTGGTTTATACCAAAAAAACGCCATTACATTCTGTTCAGAATGTGATGGCGTTTTTTTAAAGGTGAGTCTAAAACTTGCCAAACGATTGACAATATGATATGTTTGATTTGTTTTTAAGAATATTATGCCTATATGAAAACTGGCGGCATGACTATAAGGAACGAGGACAAAATAACTTCTTCAACTATGCATCACAGCTTCAGGCCATCTTTGCCCGATATAAAAATACAAAAAT
>JASFBJ010000310.1 GCA_030149585.1 Desulfobacterales bacterium
AGCGTTGCGATCTCTTTTTCCAGGTGCTTTATCTTATTATCAGTATCAATAATCGCATCAAAATCACCCTGATTTTTTACGTCATCAGGAATAAATGCTTTAATCAGCTTTTGATAGACTTTTTCTAAATCAATGCCTGTAAAGTCAAAGATAATCTCTTCATTCCACTCAGAAAAATAGTAATTTTGGCCAATATTATTTTCTTTTAAAGTAATGCCGTAAGCAATATTATCTTTATAAACAAACTGATATAAAATTTGATAGGGAATAGCCTTATCAATCACCTTGAGAATATTTTTGGGAATAACCTGCTCTTTTAACTCCATCTCAAAAACTTGAATTTCTGTTACATTATCGGTTTTGCTTATGCCGATTGTGTTTTCAGCAATTTTATATTTCCAGGTTATTTTTTGAATTTTATGAATGAACTCATTTTGTAATTTTGAGCTTAACGAGACTTTTTCATAAAACTTTGTTTTAGCGACAAATTTATTAACAATCGCATTATCCGGCAATTTTAATTCATAATTCATAATTCATAATTCTTAATTATTTAATCACCACAAAGGCAAGCAGCTCAAAATCTCCCAGGCCTTTAATGTTATTCAACAAAGCGGTTGTACCACCTGAAGAAAACAGGCTGTCAACATCGCTTTCATCTTTAACGTTTAAGATGGATTCTACTCCGCAGCTCAGTAAATTTGAATATTTATCCATTTTTTTACCGTCATTTGTCTCCTGGTTAAAGCGTTCATAAACCTCTCTTATCGGCAGATCTTTGCCTTTGGAAATAACCCGCAATATATCTAAGGTATTTTTTACATTAAGATGGTTGGAGAGTATTTCACCATTTTCCTTAATATAAACCAGGTAAAAAGGATGCAAATGATTGGTGTTGTCAATATTAACGCCGCTGTTTATATTTTTTAATATAAAAATAATCCCTTCACAGATACCCTTTTCAAGGACTTTTTCACAGACTGAATGGATGCCGTTGGGTACACTTTCCAGACTGCCGTTTTCATTGATATAGTTGACCAAATCCATCCGAAAATCATTCAACCCTAAATCGGTAATCGATACCCCTGATTCTATATCTTCAATATCAACTACTTCTTTTTGCAGCTTTTCTAATTGTTTTTTTCTAAATAATAAGTCGGATGATTTGTTGGTGAGTACATTATCTTCTCCGGTTGCGGTCATATCAACCATAAACATTTTACTTTCAACCCTTTTTTTTAGATTTATATAATCATCTAATGAAAGTTGCGGCCAAAAATTAATAAGTTGAATCTCTTTATTGCGCGATCCAATTCTATCTATCCTGCCAAATCGCTGAATAATACGGACAGGATTCCAGTGAATGTCATAGTTGATTAAGGTGTCGCAATCCTGAAGATTTTGACCCTCGGATATACAATCAGTTGCAATCAGAATATCTATTTCAGGTGCGTTTTTATTTTTTCTTTCTTTAGATACAGGAGAAAAATTGATCAAAATATTATTAAAGGCATTATCAATATCAAGCGTTGTTTTGTTTTGATTTGAGCCGGTTATTTTTGCGGTCTCTAAATTATGCTCTTTTTTATTATGCAGGGCGAGATTTTGATAGAGGTAATTGACGGTATCAGCAAAGGCGCTGAAAATGAGTATTTTTTTATTATTGCCATTGATGGGATGGAGGGCCTTATTTTCAATAAATGCTTTGAGATCTTGCAGCTTTTTATCATGCCTGGGTGTTACTTTTTGCATTTCCGCCAATAGTTCATTTGCAATATCAAAATCTGCCTGCAAGTCAATTTTCCAGCCGGAGGTATTCATATCCGCCAAATTTATTTTTATTTTGTCTCCAATGCTGAATTCATCGTCTAACCAGTCATCACTTTCAGTATCTAAATTAACATCATTGACCTGGGTCTCATCTGCATAGAGTGTTTTACCACTGCGTTCAAACTCTTCAATTTTATCTAAACTGGTTTTTATCCCTTTAATAAATTTATTCAACGTGATTCTAAAAGAGTCAACCGAGCTTTCCAGCCTTTTCAGTAAGTTCACTCTCATGAGTGTTTGCAAACTGGTTTCACGATGGGATTGTTTAAAACTGGTACCTATATTTGTGTCAGTATCATAAAGATCACTATAAAATTCTTTTTTATTCTCCAGAATGTAATCAAAGGGAGAGTAGATTGACATGTTTAATTTAGAAAGTTGCTGATATAAACCGGAAATTTTTATAAAACCCTTTAACTCGGTAATATTTGACCTGTGTGTAATTGGTTTTAATCTGATGGGAAACCTGCCGATTTTTTCCATATCATAATATTTTTCAATATGTTTTCTGCTTCTTGCAATTGTTACGCTGTCTAATAATTTAAAAAAATCAAAATTTGTGTTGAGACGATTCAACAATTGCCGGCTTGTTCTTTCTTCCACATCTAATTTTGCCCAGTCATTAAATATTTTTTGTGAATTTTTTAAAATGTTATTAATGGAGTGGCTCACATCCATTTTATCATCTATTATCCCTGTTTGACCTTCATAAGCTAAAGCAATTTGATTTTTAAGATCGGTAAATCTATTGTTGACGGGCGTTGCGGACAGCATTAAAATTTTTGTTTTAACACCGGCCTGCATTACATGATTAAGTAATTTTTGATACCGTGTGATTTTATCTTTGCGCGGGTCATTATTTCTAAAATGATGCGATTCGTCGATAACAACGAGATCATAATTTCCCCAATTTATTCGAGACAGGTCAATCCCGTTTGAAATGCCTTTATCTCTGGACAAATCTGTGTGGTATAAAACATCATAGTTAAAACGATCTTTCAGCAGGGGATTGTCATCATAATTATTTAAAAAGGTTTGCCAGTTATCGCCGAGTTTTTTAGGGCATAAAACAAGAACCGTTCTGTTTCTTTCCTGATAATATTTAATAACACCGAGGGCAGAGAACGTTTTGCCAAGCCCCACACTATCAGCAAGGATGCAGCCATTATGCCGCTCTAATTTATTAATGATTCCAAGGGTTGCATCACGCTGAAAATCGTACAGTTTATTCCAGATGATGGATTCTTTAAAACCTGTTTTTTCATTGGCAAGTTCGTCTTCGGATATATCTTCTAAAAATTCATTGAAAATATTGTAGAGTGTAAGGTAATAAATAAATTCAGGTGAATTTTCTTTATATAGATCAGCAATATAATCCACAACCTCAGCAGTAATATCTTTTAATACTTTTTCATCTTGCCATATCTCTTCAAAGTTTTGTGAGTATTGCCGTGTAGTGTCAGGATCATCGGTCTTAATGATTTGATTTAAAATGGCATTGTCTTTTTGATAACCAAATCCGGCGCTGCTAAATTCATTGATTCCGGTATAAACAAAGCTGTTTTCTATGTTTTTCAGATTCAGATGAGGTTGAATATATTGATTGCCCGCATTTGTTTTGAATAATACTTTACGTTCTATCCATGCTTTACACTCTTGCGCAATGGCTTTGCCTTTAAGTTCATTTTTTAGGTTTATTTCAAAATCAGAGCCACTGACTGCCTTTTTTCGATGATTGGAATTAATTTGAAATTGTCTTTGCTCTCTTTTGTTTTTATCTACTTCTATAAAAGTTGGGTCTGTAAAGATAAATCTTAGCTGACTAATTTTATTGAGTTCTTTTTTTAGTGCCTCATAACCATAAATAGAAAATATTCCTGCTGCAATGTCAATTTTACTGTCTGCATTGATGCTTTTTTTTAAATCATCACCTATTTTATTTGTTTTGTTATTAAAGCTTTTTATCACAATAGATAAAATCCTGTTTAATTGTTATTGAACGGCATAATTAGAAAAAACATCGGGTTACATCCTGATATCTTGAACAAGATAATTTCTCTTCAATTTTTAAGATTTTTTATGTTCAGTTTTTCAACATGTTAAAACATGACTTGACGCACCCCGTTATTTTTATTTTTCTGAATCAGTAAATGCTATAAAATCGAAAATTCATCCTCCAAATTTTCGTCCTGCCCTGTTTGCGATTCAATTTTCTCTATATCAAAAGTGTGCTGCACGGTAATAAAGTTTTTTCTTTTTTAACGTCATTACTCTTCACCCTTCTCAATTGTTTGCCAGCGCCCGCCCCTGGCGGGGCAATGGCATTCGCTTAAGATTTAAAGCCATTCGTTTAAGGAATTACAGTGG
>JASFBJ010000311.1 GCA_030149585.1 Desulfobacterales bacterium
CGGTGGCGGTATGGCGACAGGGATCGCCATAACAAGTGCCGTGCCTCTTGCAGTGACTGGTGGAGTGTATGCGTTGTATAAGTTGTTTAAGGACTAATGCAGGATTGCTCTCTGCGGCGCCAAAAGTTGAAGCTGCCTGGATAATTTTGAAATGAAATTCTTTTTATTTACTTTTATTTTGCAATAATTTAAATATATTTGGTATGTGATTTATTTAGAAAATCATCAAAATTTTAAGCTTGAATTATAAGCCAAAGTATAAACATGACAAAAAGGATAAGACCATGATAAAATATTTTTTTAGGGTTATTTCTTTTTCGCTGTTTTTTGTAATTTTCACCACCCCATTTATTAATGCAGCCCCTGTGCCTAAAACAGATAATATTCCTTTTCAGCTAAAACCCTGGCAAGCCTGGGTACTCCATGGCCAGGAAAAGATGCTATGTCCCACAAATTATAATGATTCGACCAGTTATCACTGTGTCTGGCCTTCCCGACTGAAACTGTTTGCAGATGATAAAAAAGGACATTTTGAGCAGGAATGGCAGGTATTTATAAACTGCTGGGTTCCATTGCCAGGGCAGGCTTCAATCTGGCCTGAAGAGGTAACTTTAAATAACAGACCAAGTGCCGTTATAATGCAAAGTGGGACTCCTCATATACATCTTTCGCCAGGCAATCACAGGGTAAAAGGCAGTTTTAAATGGAGTAAAATACCGGAATTAATCCAGGTGCCCTCTGAGGCCGGTCTGGTCACCTTAATAATAAATGGAAAAGCAGTTGCATCACCAAGACTGGATTCCAGAGGGCGACTGTGGCTGCAAAAAACCAAAACAGAAAAAAAGGCTGAGGATCATTTGGATGTTGCGATTTTTCGTCTGCTTGACGACAAAATTCCCTTTGAAATCATCACCCATTTAAAAATTTCTGTTTCAGGACAGGCCAGGGAAATTAAACTTGATAATATTTTGCTTTCCAAAAGCATCCCCCGATCAATAAAAAGTTTGCTGCCTGTGAAAATTGAATCTGATAACAGCCTTTTAATCCAGGCACGGCCCGGTCGCTGGATAATTACGCTCAAAACACATTTGCCGGACCCAGTAACACTTCTGGGGCTTGATAAAAAAGCATCTTTAACGGAAATCTGGTCTTTTAAAGCCCAAAATCATTTGCGAATGGTAATAATCAGTGGAGTCCCCTCCATAGAACCAACCCAGACCGATATGCCGACACAGTGGCGCAAATTCCCGGCATTTATCATCAAGCCCGGCAGCAAACTCATCTTCAAAGAACTCCGGCGGGGAGACCCTGACCCTGCCCCTGACCGGCTGGCGCTGCATCGAAACTGGTGGCTTGATTTTGATGGCAGTGGATTTACCGTACATGATAAAATCAGCGGAACCATGAGCCGTCAATGGTATCTAACCATGAATCCTCCGGCAATTTTGGGACGGGTGGCTGTGGACGGTCTTGATCAGTTAATAACTACTCATGGCAAAAGCCATAAGCCCGGAGTAGAATTGCGGCGCGGTCAACTGGCATTGGAAGCGGATTCCAGATATTTAAAGTCTGTCAGCACTATCCCGGCAGTGGGCTGGGATCATAATTTTCAATCTGTTTCAGCTTTGCTGAATTTACCTCCGGGCTGGAAATTATTAACCGCCAGTGGTGTTGACGTTATTCCTGGAACCTGGTTTCAAAAGTGGACTTTGCTGGATCTTTTTTTGATATTAATTATTGCCATGGGCACCTTGAAATTGCGAAATTGGCTCTGGGGCCTTATAGCCCTTATTACCATGGCAATAATTTTTCAGGAACCAGGCGCTCCCAGACTGGTCTGGCTTAATATTCTGGCGGTTTTAGCTCTGATTCGACTTTTGCCTTCCGGCTTATTTAAAAAAATAATCACTCTCTGGGGCTTTGGTGCTGTTATTACCCTGCTGGCCTTATCAATTCCTTTTATGGTTCAGCAAGTCCGATTGGGTGTTTATCCCCAACTGGAGCATGGTTTTGTTAAAACATTTGGGGGAAGTCGCCAGATTGCTGTTCAGGAATCAATTTCTGATGAGCACAGGCAGTTTAGACCAGGGATTAAATCAAAAAACAAATATTCCAGAACCTTAGGTTCCTTGGCCAAAGAAGCAGGGGATAAAGTATATTCTCAAAGCCGGCAATCCACACTGGCCCGGCAGGATCCAAATGCTTTGGTGCAAACTGGTCCTGGTTTGCCTACCTGGCGCTGGAAAGCTGTCAAACTAACCTGGAATGGACCAGTAGATAAAAATCAGCAGATTCGTTTGTGGCTTTTTTCCCCAAAGGTCAATCTGATTCTTGCAATTTTGCGGGTTTTGCTTCTGGCCGGCTTGATTTACGGTCTGGTGGATTATCGTTTCTGGATTAATATTGCCAATAAAAAATTTAATACAGCAGCAGTTGGTCTGATATTGGCTCTTATTTTAAGCTGTCCTGTTTTATCAAGAGCTGCGGCTCAAAGCAGTGCTTTTCCCAGCCCCAAGTTGCTGCAGGAATTGCAAAATCGCCTTCTTGAGCCACCTGATTGTTTGCCTGCATGTGCAGATATATCGCGCCTCAATCTCTTTATTCAACCAGCAACTCTAAGAATTTTGATGGAGGTTCACGCTGCTGTAAAAACAGCGATACCGCTGCCTGTTGGGATAAAATCATGGATGCCGGATGAGATTTTTCTTGATCAAAATGTTTTAAACGGGCTTGCCAAAGATGATCAGGGGCAGGTATGGGCTCTGGTTCCTCAAGGGATTCATACTATTTCGCTTATCGGCCGCAGCGGCTCAATGGATACGCTTCAGATTCCATTACCACTAAAACCTCATCACGTTGAAGTGCACAGTCAGGGCTGGAAAGTTACCGGTGTTGATTCAAACGGCCAGGTCGGCAGCTCAATTCAACTGTCTCGAAAGATTCTGGATCAAGAAAAGCAAGTGGTTTTCAGGAAAAATAATATATCCCCTTATTTTCACGTGCAGCGAACCTTTCAACTGGGTTTAAACTGGAGGGTATCAACAAAAATTACACGCCTGACTCCCACTGGGGTTCCGGCTGTTATCTCTATCCCGCTGCAAAAGGATGAGTCAGTCACAACTCCCGGTATCCAGGTTATAAGCCAAAAAGCGCTTATTAATCTGGCGGCTGACCAGAAATCCATTAATTTTATAGCTACTTTAAAAAAATCTGAAAATATTCAGCTAAAAGCACCTGCCCAGGTTCCCTGGACGGAAACCTGGATTTTAGATGCCGGGTCTGTCTGGCATTGTGAACTTTCCGGGATTACCGTTGTTCATCATAAAGGCGCTAAAGGGCTCTGGCGGCCTGAGTGGCATCCCTGGCCTGGTGAAAAGGTAAATATTAACATTTCACGGCCAAAGGGAATAAGCGGTCGTCTTATAACCATTGATCAAACCCGGCTGGAAATAACGCCGGGCACCAGATTTAACAAAGCAGTTTTAAAGCTGATAATTAGATCCAGCAGAGGCGGGCGTCACCAGATCAAACTTCCGGAAGAAGCCAATCTCCAGTTTGTTAAGATTGATGGTCGCCCCATGCCAATCAGGCAGGACGGCCGATTTGTTACAGTGCCGCTTTCACCCGGCACTCAGACAGTTATACTGGAGTGGCACCAGCTAACCAGTGCCGGCCTGTTTTTAAAAGCGCCTTTGGTAACCATTGGTCTTGAATCAGTGAATAGCCATATAACTTTTCGTCTGCCCCAAAAGCGCTGGATTCTATTGACCGGCGGCCCACAGCTTGGCCCAGCGGTTTTATTCTGGAGTTATCTATTGGTAGTTATTCTTATAGGCTTTGTTCTTGGCAGAATCAAATGGATTCCCTTAAAGACTTATCACTGGATATTGCTGGGGCTGGGTTTGACTCAGGTTCATCCCCTGATGGCTTTAGTTATTATAGGCTGGCTGCTGGCCCTGGGATTAAGGGCAAAACAGCCCCAGGCTGCGGGCTGGTTTAATTTCAATCTAACCCAGATTATTCTTGCCGGTTGGACAGTTGTTGCTTTAACAGGCCTTTATATTGCCATTGAAAAGGGACTACTTGGAATTCCCGATATGCAGGTCGCCGGAAATAACTCCAGCCAAACTGTTTTAAACTGGTTTCAGGATAGAATCGGGATAGCCCTGCCCCGGCCATGGGTT
>JASFBJ010000086.1 GCA_030149585.1 Desulfobacterales bacterium
CAGCAGTTGATCCTTATTAAATATTCTCATTCTCATCCAGACCAAAGGCAGTATGCAGCACCTGGACTGCCAGCTCCGCGTATTTTTCTTCAATCACACAAGAGATCCTGATTTCCGAAGTGCTGATCATGATAATGTTGATATTTTCCCTGCAAAGCGTATTAAACATGACCGAAGCCACCCCTGAATGATTTTTCATACCAACCCCGATTACAGATATTTTAGCAATATTTTTATCGCCAAATACTTTTTCCGCTGCAATTTCTTTTGCAATTTTATGTTCAATCTCCATAGCCCGTTTGTAGTCTGCCTTTGGAACCGTGAAGGTCAGATCTGTTTGCCCGCCGGCGCGAGTGTTCTGGATAATCATATCCACCAGAATTCCAGCTTCTGCTATAGGAGAAAAGATTTTTGCGGCAATTCCAGGCTGATCAGGAACTTTTTTTAAGGTAATTCTGGCCTCGTCTTTATTATGGGTAACACCTGAAACCACCAATTGTTCCATGCAGGAATCTTCATTTACAACCATAGTTCCCTCCTCTTCAGAAAATGATGACCGGACATGAACCGGAACATTATATTTTTTTGCAAAGCTAACCGACCTAATCTGAAGAACCTTGGCCCCCAGGCTGGACATATTGAGCATTTCATCATAGGATATTGCTTTTAATTTACGGGCTTTTTTACAAATATTTGGATCCGCGGTATAAATACCATCCACATCCGTATAAATTTCACAGATATCAGCGTCTAAGGCCGCCGCTATCGCAACGGCAGAGGTATCTGAACCGCCTCTGCCAAGAGTTGTTATATCCCCTTTGATATCACATCCCTGAAAACCGGCAATGACCACAATGGCTTTCTTTTTTAAAAACTCTTTTATTCGTTGAGCACCAATTTCCAGTATTCTGGCATTCCCATACTCCCTGTCGGTAATCACATTAGCCTGATATCCAAGCAAAGAATAGGCTGGATAGTTCATATTTATTAACATCATTGCCAGAATAGCCGCCGTAGTCTGTTCCCCGGTGGCAAGCAAAACATCAAGCTCTCTTTTATCCGGAGATGGTGTTACCTGGCCGGCCATATTCAGCAGACCATCTGTTACACCTGCCATGGCCGAAAGGACGACCACCACTAAGTTGCCCTGATCACAAGTTTTAATAACCTTTTTGGCAACGTTTTGAATTCGTTTCAGGTCGGCAACCGAAGTGCCGCCATATTTTTGAATAATTAAACCCATTTCGGCTCCTGATTTTGAAAATTATCCATCGGAGTTAGTCTAATGACAAACCTCTTTTCTTTTAAACAGCGCAAATGATACTCTTTTTTTACCAGCTGAAAATTTTTGTTATTGATTTTAACGATCCTTGAACTATTCCCATCCGCAAAACCATGTTCACTTGCAGGTCCTGCACTTAAAAAAGCAATGATGGCTCCTTTATCGGCAAGCAGCGAAACAGCATTTTTAACATAAATATTTAAAGGCCAGAGAGCGCGGCTGATAATAAAATCAAACGAATTGCCGGCAAGTTCCTCGGCCCTTATGTGAAGGGCCTCAATCCTTTTCAAACTAAGAGTTCTGATAATATGTTTTAAAAAATTAACTTTTTTGCGGGAGGCATCTATCAAGCTAACTGATAAAGATTCATGCATTATTTTTAGAGGTATCCCAGGGAACCCGCCTCCTGACCCAATATCCAGCAATGATCCACCAGAAGCCAGCCAGGGCAAAACCATAATAGAATCCAGAATATGTTTTTCAACCAGGTCAACAGGTTCTTTCAGAGCTGTTAAATTGATCTTTGAGTTCCATTGCAAAAGTTCTTCAAGATGCCGCGAAAACAGAACACTCTGGTTTTGGGATATCTTCAGGCCAAGCTTACGTGCTTCCTCAATAATCAGATTTTGAACCAGAATTAGCCACTTTTTTGAATTTGTTTTAATCAATATCCTCCAAAGCAGGAAAATCCATTTTCATGGTAATTTCATTACCACTGCTGACGGTGGTTTTTAAATTGGGATATCTTTTTTTAAATACATGAATCATGGCGCCATTTTCTCTTAAAACCGAAGCTGTAAATCCGATAAATTTATTTTCCTTTGCAATATCTTCAAGCATCCCCAGCAGAAAGGAAGCAACTCGCATGCCCTGAAAATCTTCCCTGACTACAAAGGCAACTTCAGCTCTCTTTTCTCCATCATCAGCATAGGAACCAATTGCCATAATCTCCCTGTGACCACCTTTTTGAACCAGCCCGATAATTGACATATTCTTGCGGTAATCCACACTGGCCCACTGCTTTTGGATTACTTCATGAGAAAACAGCTTCATTTTATAAAAAAACCTGAAATAGATGGTCTCCTCTCGCAAAGAATAAAAAAAGTTGCGATAGGCAAACTCATCTGAAGGCAAAAGAGGGCGAAAATGAAGAATTTTGCCGTTTTTTACTTTTAATGAACTTTTATAGCCCTCTAAAAAAATCAAGTCATCCTGGGACGGCGGCATCTGATCTGAAAAAATGTAATGCCTCTTTTTTGCCACTTCTATCAATTCAGCCCTGAATTTGGGATGAGCAATCTGAGCCAGAGACATTACACGTTGATAAATGCTTTTGCCATGCAGCTGAGCAATTCCATATTCGGTTATTACAAAATCAACATCGCCCCTGGTGGTAGCCACTCCAGCGCCTTCACTTAAATGGGATACAATTCTGGAAATATTACCGTTCTGGGCAGTTGAGGGCAAAGCGATAATGGAAAACCCTCCTTTAGACATGGCGCTGCCCCGTAAAAAATCAACCTGATCGCCGATTCCACTATAAAATAAATATCCCATGGAGTCGGAACAAACCTGCCCGGTAAGATCCACTTCCAGAGCTGAGCTTATGGAAACCAGGTTATCATTGAGAGCAATTACAGTTGGATCATTAACATATTCCGAAGACCTAAAATAAAACAGGGGATTTTTATCAACATAATCATAAAGCTTTTCAGAGCCCATGCAAAGAGATGCGACAACCCGGCCGGGTATCAGAGTTTTTTTCTTATTGGTGACTGCTTTATTTTCAAATAAGGGCAAAAACGCATCTGTAATAAGCTGTGTATGAATACCAAGGTCTTTCTTATTTTCAAGATGTTTTAAAATCGCATAGGGCAGGTGACCGAATCCGATCTGAAGGGTTGCCCCATCATCCACCAACTGACTTACATAATAACCAATCCGCCCTGCAATTTTATTGTCTTTTATCTCAGGCACGGTTTCAGCCAGAGGCTCTTCATGCAAAACCAGATAATCTATCTGATCCACATGCACAAAACTGTCGCCGCTGGTCCTTGGCATTTTAGGATTTACCTGCGCAATTACCATCTTGGCATTTTCCATACCGGATCTGGTGATATCCACTGAAACCCCCAGACTGCAATAGCCGAACCTGTCCGGAGGACTGACTTGAACCAATGCCACATCCAAACCAATCTGCTGGGAGGCAAAAAGATTTGGTATTCTGGATAAATAAGTTGGAATATAGTCGATTTTACCTTCAAAGGCGGCTTTTCGCATGGAACTGCTGATAAAAAACAGCTTCATGGAAAACCGTCGTAAAAAGGAGGGATCATCAACATAATCAGCCAGTGTCAAAGAGAGCATCTGATAGATCATGATATCTTGCATATTAACATCATCCACCATATTTCTGATCAGGTGTTGGGGTTCTCCGCAACCGGTTCCAATAAAAACACGGCTGCCCCGTTTTATTTTGGCCACTGCGTCTTCTGCACTCAAAACCTTTTCAGGGCAATATTCAGCTAAATCCATTTATTCCTCCCATGGTTCATATTTTATGATATTCCCGCAAATTTTTTCTTTAAGATAAAAATTAGGTTGGCAGAAAATTTTTTATGTTATATATGCCAAATCAATTACCGGCTTTCGCATATCCTATTGCAGATACTAATTCAAGCTTGAAATTCAGGACAAATTGAATCTTAGGGCTCGCACAAAAATAACTTTACATTTTAAGCGCCGATGCATCCAGCCTGGCTGCGTTGCGAAAGTTCGGAATATGCTTGATATTCCTGCACTTTCGCGCCTTGCCAGCCTGGCGCCTCAACACTTAAAATTGCCAATTTATTTTTGTGCGAACCCTTAATGAAAAATTAATAGCTTACTAAACAGAAGCTGATTTACTCTTTTTTAATTTTCTATCTTGACAAACTTTATATCAACCTCTATCTTTGCCTACTTTTTTGAAAAGGTCAATTTTTATTTTTAGATCAGCTATATAAACTTGTGTTGAAAAATTAATACGTTACAGTAACGGCTTTTCAAAGCCAATAAGGAATTTATCATGCCAGGCAGTGACCTCAACAAGGTAAGAAACATCGGTATCAGTGCTCATATTGATTCCGGCAAGACTACTCTTACTGAACGGATCCTGTTTTATACAAAGAAAATTCATGCCATCCATGATGTAAAAGGTAAAGATGGTGTAGGGGCTACCATGGATTCCATGGAACTTGAAAAAGAGCGCGGCATCACCATTGCCTCAGCAGCCACCTTTTGCCAATGGGATAATCATGAAATCAATATTATTGACACCCCGGGTCATGTTGATTTCACCATCGAAGTGGAACGTTCGCTAAGAGTTCTTGATGGCGCAATTCTGGTCCTTTGCGCTGTGGGAGGCGTTCAGTCCCAATCAATCACTGTTGATCAGCAAATGAAAAGATATAAAGTACCATGCATTGCCTTTATAAATAAATGTGACCGCAGCGGCGCTAATCCTTTCAGGGTAATAGATCAGTTAAAAGAGAAACTCGGTCATAACGCAATTGCCATGCAAATTCCCATCGGCCTGGAAGATAAATTAACTGGATTTGTTGATCTTGTGGACATGCAGGCGATCTATTTTGAAGGCGAAAACGGTGAAAATCTACGCAAAGACAAAATTCCAGATGAGCTTTTATCTGAGGCCAATGAAAAAAGAGAGGAACTGATTGATGCCGCCTCAATGTTCTCCGATGATCTTACTGAAGCCGTGCTCGAAGAACGGAAAATCAGCACGGATCTGCTCCTGCCTGCTATTCGAGCAGGGGTTATAAGCCGAAAACTAACTCCGGTGCTAATGGGGTCAGCTTATAAAAATAAAGGAATTCAGCCACTGCTGGATGCCGTCACCACCCTTCTCCCCTGCCCATATGATGTAATAAACACCGCTTTGGATCTGAATAATCAGGAAACACAGGTACCCTTAAATTCTGACTCAAATCTACCCACGATGGCTCTGGCATTTAAACTGGAAGACGGCCAATATGGTCAACTAACCTACATTAGGGTCTATCAGGGTCAACTAAGCAAAGGTTCCACAGTTGTTAATATGCGTACCGGGAAAAAAATAAAAATCGGGCGTCTGGCAAGAATGCATGCTGATCAGATGGAAGATATCAAGATAATCAGGGCTGGATATATTGGAGCTCTTTTTGGAGTAGACTGCGCCTCCGGAGATACCTTTGCCGGCCCTGAATTAAATCTGACCATGACATCCATGTTTGTCCCTGAACCAGTAATCTCCCTGTCAATTAGTCCTGATGATAATAAATCTCAAATTAACATGTCCAAGGCATTGAACCGCTTTTCCAAAGAAGATCCCACCTTTAAAACCTTTGTGAGTGAAGAAACCAATGAAACCATAATATCCGGTATGGGGGAACTTCATCTGGAAGTGTATGTTGAAAGAATGCGGCGTGAATATAATGCGAGTGTATCAACCGGCACACCCCAGGTAGCTTACAGGGAAACCATTACTCAGATGGCCGAATTTAACTATATACACAAAAAGCAGACCGGTGGCTCCGGACAATTCGGACGTATTGCAGGTCACATGGAGCCCGTCTTTGACGAAGAATTTATTTTTGAGAATAAAATTAAGGGCGGGGCCATTCCCACTCAGTATATCAGGGCCTGTGAAAAAGGATTTATGGATTGTTTGAAAAAAGGGCCTAAAATGGAATTTCCAGTCACCGGTATCAAGGTGGTAATTGATGATGGAGCATCCCATTCAGTAGACTCGTCTGAAATGGCGTTTCAAGCTGCGGCCCGTGGAGCCTTTAAAGAAGGGTATCTAAAAGCTAAACCAGTTATCCATGAACCGATTATGAAAGTTGAGGTGGAAACGCCCACTGAATATCAAGGTTTGGTTATGGGGTCTTTAAATCAACGCAGGGGAATAATAGTCGGCTCCCAGGATGAGGGAGTCACCAGTGTTATCGAATCTCAGATGCCCCTTGCAGACATGTTCGGCTACTCAACACACCTGCGATCCCTGACTCAGGGTAAAGCCCAGTTTACAATGGAATTTGCCCATTATAAACAGATTCCCAAATCCATTGCTGAAAAGCTTGAAAAAACTCTAACTAAAAAGAAAAAAAACTTATAAACAGGAGTTTAGCCATGCTAAAGAACGATCTTAGTCTGCGAAATCCTTTACGTTTGATTGTTAACGATAATGAAGATATTATAGACCCTGGAGGCTTTGGAGCAGTTCTGGCAAGGGCCGGAGTAGGCAAAACCGCCTTTATGGTTCAACTGGCCTTGAACAGTCTCATCCGAAATAATAATGTTTTGCATATCAGTCTGAATGAACCAGTAGATAAAGTCAGCCTGTGGTATAAAGAGGTCTTTCATCTTTTATCAAAGCAGTACGACCCCAGGCAGGTAAAACAGCTTTGGGAAACGATTTTACCCTTTCGCTTAATCATGACATTTAAAATAGACGGGTTTAGCGCCTCCAAACTGGAGGAACGTTTAACTGATTTAATTGTGCAAAATATTTTCATGCCCCAAATGGTAATTATTGACGGCCTGCCCTTTGATGAATCATCAAAACAAACACTGACAGACCTTCAAAAACTGGCTGCCGAGCATAAGATGCATGTCTGGTTTACAATAACCACACATCGCCACCAGGCACCCGATAAAAACGGATTGCCTGCCCAGCTTTCCAATATTGTAGATCTGTTTGAAGTCGCAATCCAGCTCTTACCTCAAGCCGGAGAAATTCATATTAAAACATTAAAAGGCGGGGCATCAACCAAAAATCAAAAACCGCCTTTGCTCCTTGACCCGGCCACAATGCTGATAAAAAATCCTCAGTTGAAATGATTATTGCAATTCACTAAGAATTTAGTATTATAGAATCATTCATAAAACAGGCATCAGCATGCAAACACAAGTTATCCCTGAAACATATGACAAATATATAAAAGGCCTGATGGATATCAGTCGGGCAATCACATCTGATCTCTATCAGGAGGATATCCTGAAACTGATTGTCATGGTTACAGCCAAGGTGACCGGGATGGAAATCTGTTCTCTCTGGCTGATTGATGAAAGTGTAACTCCCAATCAGATCCGGCTCAAGGCTACCCAGACCATTGAACCGGATTATTTGAAGGATCGGTCTTTAAAGATGCAGGAAGGGGTGGTTGGCTATGTGGCCACGCATAAAAAACCTCTGATAATCAAAGATATCTCTAAAGAAGAGTTGTTTAAAGAAAAAGAAATGGCCAAAAAGCTGGGGCTGATATCCATGGTCAGTGTTCCTCTGCAGGTTAAGGGGGAAAAAGTGGTCGGAGTTTTAAACTGTTTTACCTCCGAACCCCATGATTTCCCCAAAACAGAAATTAACTTGATTACAACCGTTGCCAATCAGGCAGCCGTGGCGATTTTTAATACTGAACTCATGGTGAAAACCAAAATTATTCAGGAAGAGCTGGAAACACGGAAGCTGGTGGAGCGGGCCAAAGAGATTATTATGCGACGTCGCGCAATAAACGGAACAACTGCCTACCGCTGGATTCAAAAACGCAGCATGGACAGCCGCAAGTCCATCAGAGCGGTTGCTGAAGCAATCTTGCTCTCTGAAGAGCTATAGATCTTTAGCTGAATAATTACGCTGTTTTCAACAATAGTTAATTTTCCGGAGATCTTTAATGAAAACTGAACTAACTGAAATATTAACTATTTTTAAACAGATCAACCTGATTCCACGTTGCTCTAAAAACGAATATCAAATAGCAAAATGGCTTAAGGAATGGGCGCTTCAGCAAAAATTCAAGGTACTGACCGATGATCTTGATAATCTGCTAATACAGGTTCCGGCCTCTTTGGGATATGAAACAGCTCCTATTATAATTCTGCAGGGCCATATGGATATGGTTTGTGAAAAAACTCCTGATTCTGATCATGATTTTACTAAAGACCCGATTAGCTTCGTGTATGACGGTGACTGGCTCAAAGCCGACAAAACCACTCTGGGAGCGGATAATGGAATTGCCATAGCACTGGCCATGGCAATAGCTTTATCACCTGAAAATAAAGATAATAAAAATGTTCATCCACCATTGGAACTTTTATTTACAGTTGATGAGGAAACCGGATTAACCGGAGCAGCCAACCTGAAATCAGATTTTCTGAAAGGTCGTATTTTAATCAATATTGATTCTGAAGACGAAGGGGTTTTTACAGTTGGCTGTGCCGGAGGCAATGAAATAAAAATTTCATTACCATTAACCTTTTCCCCTCTGGATACAAATCAAAAGCTTTTTCAAATTAAAGCATGCGGCATGCAAGGCGGCCACTCTGGAATTGATATTAATAAGCAGCGGGCCAATGCCAATCAAATCCTGGCCCGCTGCCTGTCTGAAATTGGCCTTATCACTGATTTTTGTCTCCTGGAACTTAAAGGCGGAACAACTCATAACGCGATTCCAAGAGATGCAAATGCTCTAATCGCCTGCCATGCAGGGCAAAAGAGCAAATTAGAAAAAACCCTCAAAGACCTGCACAATATAATAATCAATGAATTTGAGAAAATTGAGCCATCTATTTCCATTGAAATCAAAGAGCAAAGCTTTGATAATAACAAATTACAGGCCGCATCTATTCTTGACTCAAAAAAAGCCGTTCAACTATTAAGAGCCCTGCCTCATGGAGTGGCAACCCGATTTGCTGAAAATGTTGAAACATCAAATAATCTGGCAACAGTTGAGATAAAAAAAGAGCATCTTGAAATTTTGTCCAGTCAGCGCAGCTTCAGCATGTCACGCTTAGCAGATATAAGCAGCAGGATTAAAGCAATTGGATATTTAGCAGGAGCATCAGTCAGCCAGGGAAACCACTATGCAGCCTGGAGGCCTGACCTGAATTCACAACTGCTCAAACAATGCCAAAAGGTTTATAAAACCCTTTTTAAAAAAGACCCGCAAGTAGAAATAATTCATGCAGGACTTGAATGCGGTGTTATAGGCGCTAAGTATCCTGGAATGGAAATGATATCCATTGGTCCCACCATAAAAAATCCACATTCACCGGATGAATCGCTTTTTATTCCATCTGTTGCAAAAATCATGGAATTTTTAAAGGCACTTCTGGCATCATATCAGCCTTAATTTTAATAAAAAAAAATGGCCTCAGCTCTCAGGAGAACTATTAAATGAATAACCCAAACTGGATCAAACCTCATGGTGATTTGCTGGTAAACCTTATAGCAGATCAAAAACGCGGGCAGGTTCTCAAAGAAATCTCTTTAAATTTACCGGACATAACCTTAAACGAACGCCATCTTTGTGATCTGGAGCTTATAGCCAGCGGGGCATTTTCCCCTCTTACCGGTTTTATGACCAGATCTGACTATGAATCGGTTATTGACCGTATGGAGCTCCAAAATCAGATCAAATGGCCATTGCCGATATGTCTTGACGTCACCGAAACCATTGCAAAATCACTTGAAGCAGGTCAATCCCTGGCTCTAAGAGACCAGGAAGGCTTTTTACTGGCTGTGATGCATTTGGAAGATATCTGGCCAATAGATCGCAAAAAAGAAGCTCTTGGAATTTATGGTACAACCAATCAGGACCATCCTGGGGTTCATTATCTTTTCCAGAAAACCGGAGATTATTATATTGGCGGACAACTGGAAGTTTTAAGCCTGCCGCTTCATTTTGATTTTAAGCAGCTGCGATTAACCCCTTTGGAAGTCAGAAGAATCTATCGAAAACTTGGCTGGCAGCGCGTGGTTGGTTTTCAAACCGGCAATGCAATCCATCGGCCCCAGTTTGAACTGATTATTAAGGCCATGCAAAAGGCAAGGGCCAATCTTCTTTTATTGCCCAACGTCGGGATAACCCGGCCCGGAGATTTTGATCATTATACCAGGGTGCGCTGCCACCAAAAGATAGTTAAACATTTTCCACCAGATTCCTATATTTTAAACCTTTTGCCATTAGCCATGCGCATGGCCGGTCCAAAAGAAGCTCTTTTGCATATGATAATCGCCAAAAATTATGGCTGCACCCATTTTATTATCGGCCATGATCACGCAGGCCCTGGAGTTGATAAGCAAAACAGCCCCTTTTATAAAAATGACGAAGCAATTAAAACCGCAACTTTGCACGCAAAAGAAATCGGTCTATCAATCATATCCTCAAAAGAGATGGTCTACCTGCCCTTTGAAGACGAATATCGTCAGGCAAATGATGTGCCGCCAAAGGCTGAAACCATCTCGCTTTCCGGTTCCGACATCCGCAAAAGGATTATCCAGGGGAAAAAAATTCCCCAATGGGCAACTTTTCCAGAAGTGGTCAAAGAGCTTTGTAAGGCCTACCCGCCTCCTAAAAAACAGGGATTCACTATTTTCTTTACCGGACTCTCAGGCGCCGGCAAATCTACCGTGGCCAAAGTGCTCTTCTCCCGCTTTCTTGAAATCGGTGAACGCCCTGTAACCTTGCTGGATGGAGATATAGTGCGCCAAAACCTCTCAAGTGAACTGAGCTTTTCAAAAGAACATCGGGATATCAATGTCCGCCGTATCGGCTTTGTGGCCAGTGAAATCACCAAAAACAGAGGAATCGCAATCTGCGCCCCAATTGCCCCCTATCAGGAAACAAGACAGGAAATACGATCCTCAATTGAAAAATATGGCGGATTTATTGAAGTTCATGTGGCAACCCCTCTGGATGAATGTGAAAAAAGAGACCGCAAAGGGATGTACGCCAAAGCCCGGGCAGGATTGATCAAAGGTTACACAGGGGTTGACGACCCTTACGACATTCCATTGGAACCGGAAGTCAGGATTGACACTACTGATTTAACCCCTGGTGAAGCTGCCCAGGAAATTCTTCTATTTTTAAGTCAGCAGGGCTATACTTAGAAAACAGGGAAAAAAATTAAGGAAGAACTCTATTTACAAATTCAAAAAGGGCTGCTCTTACGTTCAAAGATCATCAAGAGGACTGAGCACTCCCTGGCCACCCTGTTGCAGGACGTGTGCGTATATTCATTGTTGTGGAAACATCGATGTGACCTAAAAGGGCCTGTATGGTGCGGATATCCGTGCCGCGTTGGAGAAGATGGGTGGCAAAGCTGGCCGGAAAGTATGAGCTCTATAATGCGCTTGGTCAGGCTGGCCTTGCGAACAGCTACCTTGATGGCTTTATTAATTACACTGGGGTCTATATGATGCCGCTGCGTGGATCAGTCGAGAGATTACGAGCAGGGAAAACGTACTGCCAACCCCATTCCCGCGCCGCATTCTGATACTTTCGGGCCAAAGCATGGGGCATGTATACTTCACCGTGTCCCAGTGTCAGGTCATTTTCATGCATTATTTTGACTTTAGCCAGATGATTCTGCAAAAAAGGGATTATTGATGATGGAAATGTGGTTATTCGATCCTTGGCTCCTTTCCCGGAGCGAACTGTAATGATTTTCATATTATAATCGATGTCTTGAATGCGCAAACGTATAGTCTCTGACATTCGTAATCCACTTCCATACATCTGTTTTACCGCAAGCTGTGTTGTTCCTCCCATCATGCCAATGACTTTTGCAGTTTCTTTACGGGTCATCACCACTGGAACATTTATTTTTTTAGTAGCGCGTATGGCGTTAATTGCTCCATCCAACTGTTTTTTCAGAACTCTCTTGTATAAAAAGGCCAAAGCATTCATGGCCTGGTTCCGGGTTGATGGAGACACATTTTTTGTTTACTGCAAGATGGGTCAGAAACGCTTCAATCTTTTTTTCACCGTCTTTTAAATCATCGCGCGAATTCATACCGTGGAATATAATATATTTTTTTATCCATTCGCTATATGTTCTTTCAGTATGAATT
>JASFBJ010000312.1 GCA_030149585.1 Desulfobacterales bacterium
GCGCCTAATAACCATTATTTGAAAACTATAAATATAAAGGGCGTCCCCAAAGTTTTAAAAAAAAGGTATTGACACCCTGATTTTAATAGTGTATTTTTTCAATATTAATTTGGAGAAAATAATTAAGGTGCCTGTTAAAGGGTAAAAGGGAAGACGGTGAAAATCCGTCACGGTTCCGCCGCTGTAATCGGGAACGAACACCGCACATTATGTCACTGTTTCGTTATTTTTGAAATGGGAAGGCGCGGTTAATAGAATGATCCGAAAGTCAGAAGACCTACCTTGCAAGATGATTATGATAGTTTTGCGGTTTTTGCTTTAATAACCAGTTAAACAGACCAGGCAAAACAAAAAATGCGGTAAAAAACGGTATCCGTATCTGAATTTTTTTCAGGTGCGGATTTTTTTTTTGCATAATGCATTTTTCCATAATTATTGGTCAAGTTGATGTTTTTAAGCTGATGTTCTCTTTTTATTTGAAACAAAATCGTTTCTGCCTTTTACTTCCGTTATAACCGGTTCCTTTTTTGTTGAAAAGAGCGACCGCAGGCTGCAAACCCATTTATGCAGCCTTGCATATATGTAAATATTTTATAAGGCGCTGAAACAGCAGTATAATAACTAACTTTTAAATTTCAAAAAAAAGGGAGGGGAAAAATGAAAACTTTATTAATGGAATTATTTAAGGATGAGTCAGGAGTAACAGCGATTGAGTACGGTCTTATTGCCGGTCTTATTGCAGTGGCGATTATAAGCGCTCTTAACACGCTCGGCGTAACTCTTGGGAACACCTTTAACAAGGTTGCCGAGGAAGTAGCAAATGCCGGCTAACGGCAAATGATCCATAGCAGACAGCACGTTGCCCGGGAATGAGCAGTATTGCCTGATTCTCAATTCTCATTTCCGGGCTTTTTTACCGAAAAAGATATTTTATATGATATTATGCTGATAACGCTGGAAACCGTTTTTTTAAGTATCCTGTTTTCTGTTGCCCTGTATACGGATATCAAATGGAAGAAAATACCAAATATTTTGACCCTTCCAGTTGCTTTGACCGGCATTTTATATAATGGATATTCAATGGGAATTACTGCTGGAGTTCTGTTTGCGTTAAAGGGCTTTGCAGCCGGCGTTTTTCTGCTGATTATTCCATTTTATCTTGGTGGCACAGGCGGGGGTGATGTTAAACTGCTTGGAGCCGCCGGAAGCTGGCTGGGAGCTGTTGCTGTTATAAACATTTTTTTTTATGCTGCAATTACAGGCGCGATTATAGCTCTTTTTATAATGATAAGAAAAAGGGGTTTTTATTTCTGGAATTTACTGAATGACATTTTACTCTCAATTATTTCAGATAAAAAAACTATCCAGAAGAGTAAAGAACATGGCATGCTTTATTCAATCCCGTTTGCACTGGGTTTTATTCTTTATCTTATAAGAGGCCCCCTAATTAGATGAAATTGCTAAATAATATAGTGAAATAAGGTGATAATTATGGGTTTACGCCGAATAACAGGAAATAATAAAGGTGTTTCATCAATTGAGTTTGCCCTTGTTTTACCGTTTTTGCTTTTAATCCTTTTCGGGATTCTGGAGTACGGCTGGATAATGACCACCCAGATTGTTCTTACAAATGCAGTTTCCAACGGCGCCAGAGCTGGAATAAAGGCCGCAGAAGATGAAGATGAAGCTGTTGTGGCCACGGCAGCCACCATAGATGCTTTCTGGATAAACACCCTTGCAGCAGATGATATAACGGTAACAATTCCTGAATCACCCAGAAGAATTGATGTTAAAGTATCAGGATGGACATATTCATCATTAACCGGTTTTTTGCCTTCAGCCATGATTCCAGGATCATTGAAAGCAGAATCCATAATGGTTTTTCCGTGATTGATAAAAAGGCGCTGTCATATAAGCCGCAAAAGGAATTAATATGGTCAAATACCGAGGCATAGTGCTGCTTGTGTGCGCACTGGTTTTTGCTTTTATATCCGCTTTTCTGGTTAAAAATTATTTGGGAAAATCTCAAGTTAAAATTGCTGATCTCGTAGTTGCGGCCGCTGACATAGCTCCAAATGAAACCTTGACTATTGAAAAGCTGAAAATAGTCCCGTGGAATAAGAAACATATTCCTGCAGGAGCCTTTAGAAATAAACAGATGCTTATCGGACGGATTGCCTCTGATTATATTCTTGTTGATGAATCAATTAAAGAAAGCAGCCTGCTTGCTGAAAATGCGGTTCTTGAGGGTGGATTGTCCGGCCGGGTTGATAGCGGCATGCGGGCCATAAGCCTGAAGGTTGATGATATTTCAGGCTTATCCGGTTTACTCAGGGCCGGCGATATTGTGGATGTTATATCCACCAGCAGCCTGAAGGGCTCTAAAAATGCCAAAGTTTCAAGAGTATTATTACAAAATATCAGGGTGTTTTCCAGCGAGAAAAAAAACAAAAAAGGCGAACTATCGAAAAAAAGAGCCAGAAAATACACTATAACCCTTCTTTTAACCGCCGGTGAATCAAAAATACTTACAGCAGCCCAGGGAAGCAAAATAAAGCTGGCTGCCAGAAATTATCTGGATAATAAAATTGAAAAAACCCACTCAACCACATTTTCCATAGATCTCGGCGTTATGAATGCCGCTTCCCTAAAAGAGATGGAAGTGGCAAAAGATAAGTCTCTTAACGCCAAAATCGACGTCGGCAAGAGAGCTTTCACACTGTATATTGATGAATTGAGCGGAATCTGCGGATTTTTGCGCCCTGGCAATCTGGTTGATATAATAGCAACCAGCAGAGAAGGTGATATTGCAGTGGAAAGCGAAATCCCGGGTTCAAAGGCCACCTATAAAAAAACAACAAAAATATCTAAAACAATCCTTCAAAATATATCGGTTATTACAGTTGATCAGGATAAAAATCAGGCCCAGGACCCATCGGATTTGCCGGGCATCGGGGGTCGCATTAATTCATTATTAAAATCCGCCAATGTGGCAAATGTTCTTTCATTTTCAGGCAGCGGGGGAGGCAAGGGTATGGCTAAATCAGGGCAGGGAAATAATGCCACAAGGGTAGCTCTTTTGCTTACGCCTGCTGAAGCTGAGCAACTGACAGTTGCCTATCTGCATGCTGATTTAAAACTGATTCGCAGAAATAGTTCTGACCAGGAAATTTATGATCTGCCTGGAGAAAAACTTGTGTCTTGCTTTTTCCCGGAGTATAAGGCCCGTTTTTTTGATATTCGGATTCATAAAGGTGGACAACGTGACAGCGTCACTGTTTTCAGGATAGAAAAATTGAAAAAGATGCGATTTAGAAATTACGGCAATTTTGATCAGGATAGAGAAAAATTATAAATACTGCCTATGGCAGGCAGCAAAAAAATATGCAGGATATATTGCTGGAATTTTATGCTGGAAGTAAAGGAAGGAAGGAAAAATTGATGAATAAAGATTTCAGAAAAGTTGAGACCGGAAAAAGCCGGATGCTTTTTTATTTAATTCTCGTGATGGGAGCGCTTTTTTTGCTGATAAATACAACCGGCTGCGATGATAATCCTGATGAAGACCCTTATGACTCGAGCTACTACGAGGCCCGAATGGAAATCGAGCCTGGAGAAGTCAGCATCGGCGAAGAAGTACTCTGTGTTTTTTCACTTGGTTCCGTACACGTCACCTTAAATGGAGATGACGGCGGTTTTTCCGAAAACGGGATAGCAAAATATCCGGTTGCCGGAAGCAATGTAACTTTTACTATTATTGACGGGCCGGCTTATTTTATTGATTCAAGCGGAAATAATATAGGTGCTTCAACAACCGGCACAGGCCCTTCAGATTCTTCGGGTCAGGTAAGCGCCAGGATAATAGCCGGCGACACACCAGATACCACAAATGTAATAGTACAAGCAGTTTCAGACACAGGTGCGACAGCAACCCAAAGCTTTCAGGTTGAAAGTCTTTATTACGAAAGCCAGTTGGTAATCGAGCCTGAAGAAGTCGGCATCGGCGGAGAAGTTCTTTGTGTTTTTTCACTTGGTGTTAATCAGGATGGTAATAGTGGCGGTTTCTCAGCAGGCGGAATAGCAAATCATCCGGTTGCCGGAAGCAATATAACTTTTACTATTATTGAGGGTCCGGCTTATTTTATTGATTCAAGCGGAAATAA
>JASFBJ010000313.1 GCA_030149585.1 Desulfobacterales bacterium
TTGTAACAGGGATGTTTTACGGTCTTTGGCCTTTGTCAGGCGCGAAGAAAGTGAAGGCGTAACTTTGATTGCACTACTGTGCCGGGTTGCGCTTTTTTTGTTTAAGCAGGCAGATATATATTATTTGATATTCTTATAAATGGCCGGACAGCACTGATCGGTATTATCGTATCTATTTTGCTCTATATGGCTTATCTGCGGAAAAAAAATTGCAATATAAAAGCAAATAGTTTTGATTTTATAATTATTTTATTTACAGGTATTTACGGACTGATCGCATGTGTGGCTGTCAGGCCCGAGCTTTGGGACTGATCCAGCACAAACGATCTTTTTTGCCTTTGTCGGCTTCTATTTTGGTTGTATGGACAATAGAACTGATAACCAAAAGAACTGATAAAACGGCTAAATCTGAAACAACATAATAAAATGGAGGTGAATATTGTGCAAAAGAAAAATCTTATAACCGGTCTATTGGTCTTGGGCTTTTGTCTATTGATAACCACAGTGGCTATTGCCCATACCCCGCTTTGCTCGTGTTATGATAACGGCGATGGAACCATTACCTGTGAGGGTGGATTTTCCGATGGTTCCTCGGCACAAGGAGTGGAAATGAAAGTTATGGATAAGGCTGGAAAAATTATTATTAAAGGGAGAATGAACGAGGACAGCGAATTTATATTTGATAAACCCACAGGCTCATATAAGGTGCTGCTTGACGCTGGTCCAGGTCATATGGTTGAGGTGGACGGAGTGGATATCGTCGAATAGGGCTTTTATTAAAACCGGTTGATGACTTAAAGAAAAGATTTTTTATTTTCCAGATATATAAAGAAATCTTGACAGGGAATCGGTTATTTGTTAGGTAGGTCAAAGTTATTTAGTTAAATTGCATCCTAAAGGACTGTCTTACGGTTTTTCGTCTAAATTTTTGTCTAAAATAGAGCGGAAAAAAGTGAAGGCGTAACTTGGATTATTAAATATAATCGAGTTGCGCCTTTTTTTTTATTTATCAGTTAATATCAAAAGTGCGGCAATAATAATTTTAAAGGAAAAAAAATGAGAAAATTCAATTTGGCCTTATGTTTGTTAGTAATTATTTATGCCATTGTTCCTGTTGCAAAAGCACAGGAAAAAATAGCTGAGTCAAAGCCGGCTGCGATGGAAAAAATGGTTGTTACTGCAACCATGACGGAAAAAAAGATAGAAGAGGCTCCCGGCTCCATTGAAGTCATTACATCCCAGGAAATAGAAGAAATGGGTGCACAAACCATTGCAGAAGCACTGGAGGTGGCCACAGGCCTTATGATTACAGGAGAAACAGGCAGAATAAAGGCGCCCAGTATACGCGGCACAGGCAATAAACACACACTTGTGCTGATTGATGGAAGAAGGTTTACCATGGGATATAAGGATCTACTTGATATAAACCAGATTTCCGTGGATATGATCAAACGTATTGAGGTTGTCAGAGGCCCGACTTCCGCTCTTTATGGAAGCGATGCCATAGGCGGTGTTATAAATATTATCACAAAGAAACCGCCCCGGAATCTATCAGCCGGCGCTACCTGCCAATACGGCCAAAGTACATATAATGAAGGAGAAGAGCTCATTGGCAGGGCTTATGTTGGAAATTCCTTTGAAGGTTTTGGATTTCTTATAGCAGGTGGATTTCGTGATAAAGATGGATGGGATAGAGATGATGTTCTTCCTGATGATGGGGATAAAAAAGAATTGGGATCTATAGATGGTCGCTTTTCTTTTGATTTAAATGATAATCACAAAGTTCTGGCGGGATTTGAATACAGTGATATGGATAGAGAGGGAATGAGATTTTATCAAAATCTTGACAGAGAAAGAAGTGCAAAAGACAAAAGGCACGGTTATTTTCTTCAATACAACGCAAAATTGAGTCATCTTTATAATCTTTCGTTAAAAGCCTACCACTCCGAACATGAAAACAAAATCAAATTTTCACCAATTGCCGGAGTCACCGGCGAAGAAGATGCAACTCGTAAATTGAATCAGGTGGAGGGCCGATTTACAGGGGCATTTTTTGATAAGCATATTCTCACATTCGGCACTGAATTCAGAGAAGAAAGCAGAGAGGATGATACGGGATGTGACGATGACCTGGATAATTCAAGTTTTTATCTGCAAGAAGAATATCAGGTTTTTGATCCCTTATATCTGGTTCTTGGGGCACGATTTGATGAACATTCTGAATTTGGTTCCAAGTGGACGCCGCGAGCATCTATGATCTACAGCCTTTTTAATAATCTTAGATTAAAAGGGTCTTATGGTTGTGGTTTTCGCGCGCCCGGCATATCCGAACTTTTTGTTACTTCATATAGACAAAGAGGAAAAAAGATATATGAACCTAACTCTGATTTAGATCCTGAGGAATCAAAGAGCTACGAGATCTGTATTGAAGGCGAATATAAAAAACTTCGGGGAAAAATTACAGGCTTTCAAAATGAAATTAAAGACCTTATTGAACCAGTTTATTATAACTCAACCGGTACCGGCCAAAGGAAAAAGCTTTATTATAAATATCAAAATATCGCTGAAGCTGAAATGAAAGGCGTTGAGCTGGAAAGTGTTTTGGATTTGCCGCTGGGCTTTATGGCCTCAGGAAATTTAACCTATCTGGAAACTAAAGATAAGGATACAGGCAAAGATCTGGAAGGGCAGCCCGACTATAAAGGGTTTTTGAAATTAGCTTACCACCACCACAAATTTGCAGTGCGGGCTAATATCAGAATGGATTATATTGGAGAGCGTTATTATGACAGTGATCCAGAGGATGCCTACTCCCTTTATCATTGCTACCTTTCCAAGGAATTATTCCAGCGAGTTACCCTTTTTGCAGGCATTAATAATATATTTAATAAAAAGGTAGAGATGGATAATGTCGTAAATGTCGAACCAACCTTTTATTATGCCGGCCTTATAATAAAATATTGATACCCCCAATTTGATAATTTGTATAGTTAAAAGGAAATTTTATATGGCTCGAAAAATGGCAAGATATTTTATCATCGCCTCATTATTTTTTTTAATTGCCGGATGTTTGGAGGGACTAATGTTCCCGACAAAAATTTATTTCAAATGGCTTTACTCCACCTTATTTCATATCCAACCGGAATATCTGAAACCGTTTTTTGTAGATTTTGTTAAAAAGATTCACGCTCACGTTTCCCTTATCGGATGGGTGAGCTCTGCACTTATGGGCATATTATATTATATCGTTCCCCAGATACAAGGTACTGAAAGATATCGCATATGGGCATGTTATGCCAACTTGTGGTGCCATATTGCAGGAATTATTTTCTTATGCGCAGGTTTCCATCTCATAGGATCGTTCGGGCTTGCAACAGGTTTCGCCCATGGGTCTGCTGAATTTGCAAAAGCCGCAACTACTTTCAAACCCCTTGTTTTAACAGGCGGTTCTTTGATTATTATATCGGCTTTTCTTTTTTCATATAATATGATCAGAACCCTTTGTGGAAAAGTCAAACTCATATAATTAAAGAAAGGAAGTAAAAATTATGATTCAATACATTAAAAAAATTAATTTAAAAGCACTTATTTTTCCGTTTATCCTGATTACAGGTTTGATTCTGTTATCTTCCCAGGCTACTGAAGCCAAACCAAAAAAAACACCCAAGAGGATTAAAGCCATTATGATAGGTGACCGGCTCGTTGATATTGCTTTTAACCTGGGAGTTCTTCCTGAAGCCATGTCCGTGCGCTGCTCCATGTGGCCAATGTGCGAAAAGCTTTTGAGTGCCACCCAGATAATGGGCTGTCCCAAATGTATAGTTGATAGAATACCAAATATCGTTCCTGACACGGCAAAAAAACGTGGTATAAAGCGGATCATAATCGAAAAACATCCTAATTTTTGTTTTTACAAACCTAAAGTCAAACCTGCCAACATCCTTCCTTTGCTGGAAGGTAAGGGACTGACCATTGAATATGTTGACTTTTCCAATGGCTTAGAGTCAGCCATCCGTCAAACTGCTGAATTACTCGGGCGCCAGTCCAAAGCCGATGCCTTGATTAATCGTTATAATAAAGCAATGGCAAAGGCTAAAGACGGCCTGCCAAAGGAAAAATTGGGAAAAAAGGTTGTTATTATCAACGGCACTTACC
>JASFBJ010000314.1 GCA_030149585.1 Desulfobacterales bacterium
TTCGTCCTACCAAGAAACTCTTTCGATCAATCGCAAGTTTCTTATAGGAAAAAATGGCGCCGCGAAATATAAAGCTCGTTCCTAAGATACTGATCATGAATTACAAAATTAAAAGAGCCGGAGATAAAAGTAATTTTATTTCCGGCTCTTCTTTTGGTTTTTTCAACATAGAAAATAGAGCATGCATGAAATGGGAATTGCCTTAGAGATTATTGACATTGCTGAGGCAGCCATTTTTTGAAATTTTCGCCATGCAGGAGACAGGTTGCAAAAAAACGGCTAAATGAGGGAATCATTTAGCCGTTTAGAAGGAGAACCAATGAAAAAAATTATTAGATTGTTAGGTTATTATTAAGCATTGCAATCTTTTTGCCAACTGCCCAAATAAAATTATTTATTTTTATAAAATTATTTATTCTGTTGAATTTCAGGTAGTTGCATGTGTACTATTTCTTTATTAGACATCAGTGTAAGCACTGGCTGGCACAGGCTTAACAGCAATGGAATTCATATTTATTAACCGCTATGGGGAATAAATTCATAACCTATTGTAAATATAGTTTTATATTTAATCTTATATTGGTTTATAATTTTGAACCCTGTATTTTTCAACTTGAGCCATTCGTGTTAACTTATTAATTTTATATGAATATTGAGGTTTAATTATTTGAACCTCTTTTCCTAATTTTTCTTTGGATTTTTCAAATGCATATATAATGGAAAAATGTTTAGTAAAGACAGCAGATATTCTCGATAAGGTCTGTTTGTGCGTTATAATAAGGAATGAGGCAAAATAACTTTCTCAACTATGCATCACAGCTTCAGGCCATCTTTGCCCGATCTAAAAGTACAAACCTGACCTAAATCTGTGCGTCTACTTGTGGGCTACCAACTTAAGGCGGGACAGTTGCTTTGGTGGATTCGTCGCTTACGCTCCTTAATCCACCTTAAAGCGGAAAGTGTCCCGCTTTAAGGTGGTAGCCCCTTTTGTGCCTATGAGAGAAATAATCTTATTGAGATTCAGAGGAATGGATATGGCCCTGGGGCTGAACTCTGGCAGGGGCTTATGATGAAAGTCTTTTATGAGGGATTATATATTTTCTTTCTTTTTCATAAGGAAAAAATATGCTAATTATTTCTTTATGTCAAGGACATATTGCTCACATCTATCTCACATTCTCACACAATCTCACATCAAACAGAATATCTCACACGCGAACCTCTTCCCTGTTTGTGAATCAATCCTTTTTCTTCAAGCTGTTTTAGTCTTTTCAGGGCTGTATTCTGATGGATATTCAAATTTACTGCAATCTCTTTGCTTCCTAAAGGGCTACCCTGCTTGATCAGCTCAAAAACATCTTCAAGTTCAGGCGATATGGCTAAGCGGGCTCTAAAGATAATTATTTTAAAAAAATTGCCGATTTCCTGAAATTTTGGTTCAGGCAGGGCATTTATTCTGCATGCCTCTTTTATCCTCATTATGCCTGTTCCTAATTGCTCAACAAACCCTGCCTCATGGAATATCTTTACTATAAACCTGTTTCTGACTTCGGAGATCCCGTCTCCCAGATCCTGAAGAGTTATCCCTGATGGAAGGGTGCCGGGGCTGATAATTTCAATTCTGTCCGAAAAAATGTCCAGCTTATTATCAGACCCTGTAATGGAGTAATCTCTATGGCAGATTGCGTTTAAAATCCCCTCCCGAATAGCAAGCAATGGGATGTCATAGTCCTCCTTTCTTCGCAAGGCAGATATTTCTATCTTTTTTTCCATATAAAGACGAACAAAATCCATGATTTTTTCCGGCATCGCCAGCATTCCATCATTAATAATAATTGAATGTATCAGATCAGCCCTGTTTTCAGCCTTGAAGCGGGAGACCCTGAATCTTGCATAAGAATATTTATCGGGCAGAGTGGAAGAAAACAAAAGCATTCCGCCAATAGATGGATGGCAAGTATGATCATAACGCTGTGCAGCCTTGATTTTAACAAAATAGTCAAGATTTGGTTTAGTTTTTAACCCACGTAATTCAATAAACTTTTCAAGCAGACCCATATCTAAAACATCACAGTCAAATGATGGATCAATTTCCTGATCAATGCTGATATTTCTGGCCTGTCTCTTCAGTTCAGCTATGCTCTGGGAATCCGCCTTCCTGTTCGTTGAACCCATTCTTAGAAAAATGCCACCTTCAGGCCCGAGTTTTTTTAAATAATAGGGTTTATTAGCCCCTGGCAAAATTTTGATGATAAAAATTATCTTATCTTCGAAAGCAAGTGTTTGGAAAAAGACATTGGGGATGGGTGAAATTGAATCATATATAATGCTCGCCAGTTTTTCTTCCATATCAAAAGGCTCTTCGTTTATGCCTGTTATAGTGCGGTCATCATTCACACCAATATAAATATGTCCTCCGGCGCCATTTGCAAAAGCAACCACTGTTTTTAATAAATTCCGTCTGTTTTTTGGAATCTCTTTTTTAAATTCAAGTGTCTTGCTTTCAGGTTGTTTGAGGATTTCCTGTATTTTCATCTCAATTTCTCAGTCTGTTTTCGTTCCTAATATAAATATTCGTGACATCTGCGTACATCTGGGGCCAAAATTATTTTTTGGCTTTTTTGACAACACAGATATATTTAGATGTGCGCCGGCTCCTTTAATAAAAACAGGCAGGGGAAAGAATTGTCGCCTGTTTCAGAATTTTTGATTCATTTTTACTTATAGCTCCATGATCAGCTGCTTCATCCCATTTTAACCGGATAGTCGATGTTATCTCCTCTTGAATTTTTTTTGCTTTAGAAAGCGTTAAACCAAATTGTTCAGATTGGCTTAAACCATTGCGAATGGAACTTTCTCTGCCATTACTTCCAACAACCATAGCCTGATTTGCGGTTTGTCCAGCACGTAGCATAGGACAAATGTCATAAGCCGGTGTAAGGGCGTACTGGTGTCCATCCCAGAAAAAGGCGTGATTGCGAGCATGGTCATCAGTGTTGCCAATGAGAATATTGAAAAGCATTCTTCTGAAGAGTTGTTGTGCATCATCTGGATAATGAGCCCCTGATCGACGGATAAACGATGCCAACTCCGGGTAAGAGGCCAGCACCGCTTCTGTCTCATGCAGTTGCAATGCAGTGAGGCCGCTAATAAGAAATCGGCGATGCCATTGGCCCTTAATCATTTCTCTATCAAAACGTCTTACCAGTAATACATCCTTTCCCAGTTCCTTCAGCAGTTTTATTGCCGGCACTTTAATCCCGCACTGACCGGCCAGCCACATGGCAGCATACTCACTTTTCACTACTGAATAATGATCTGTGGTGGAAGAGAATTTGGCAATCCATTTATGATTCTTATCATATAATAAAGACTTGGGTCTGGCTCCACCAACGCTGGAACCATGCAATAGGGCATTTCCCAGTGATTCCGGCAGAGGTTGTCCTGTTTCAACTTTTTCCGCTGCATTAATCAGATCTTCAATTGATGCTTGCCGGTCAGGGCAAATAGCAGTGTAGCCTGTTGGTTCCGGGCTTATATCCAGCGCTCCGATTCTATCTCTTCCTGCCTGAAGAAGGTAGTCAAGCTCAGATAGAGTCCGGCCTCCAGACTTATATATCAAAACTCTGCGGCCCCATGCATCAGGAGCCGAATCTCTGATAACACTGTGTGTTTCACCAAAGGATGGCGAAAAAATACCTTCTTGTAAAGGAAGTTCAAAAGGGTCAAGCGCTATGGCATTTGATCTTTCCAGATAGCTACGACCGTAAACAAAGCTATAAAAGGTATTATCAGCCTCAAGTTTACCGCAAACTACTGGTTCGTATTCACCTGGCAGCCATATCCAGATATATGCCTCAGAAGTCATTATCTATTGTTTTACGGCGCTGTCTCACTCTGTTTGGCAGCGCCCTTTTGAGTTTTGTTAACAGATCACTGACCACGGTATCACTTCTGCCTTCCCCCATAGCCTGCCAAGTCAGAATCGGCAAGCCAAGAAGCCAGGCTGCGGTCAAATACCAGCCGATAGCCACTTCTCGAGCTCCTTTTTCGATACGCCCCACAGTCATACGATTAATTCCGATGCGTTTGGCCAGTTCTTCCTGAGTCCATTGTTTTTCTTTTCTGGCGCAGGCAATCATTCCGCCAA
>JASFBJ010000315.1 GCA_030149585.1 Desulfobacterales bacterium
TTAATAAAGAGTAGAAAAACGACAAAATCATGGGCATCCTTCATAAAGGCTTTCTCGTTCCCACGCTCCAGCGTGGGAATGCATACGCTTGAGCCTGGGAACCAGGTGAAAAGCAGCATCTAAAAGTGTAAACCAGGTTTGAAAGATGCCGGACCGTGTTAAGGAATTTTCCGTGAAACCTATTCTGTTTATCCTGTTTTCATTTTTATTATGCCTGACAGGTACCCCTGTTATAAGGCAAATTGCAATAAAAAAAGGCTGGCTTGCATTTCCTGAAAAGGATCGCTGGCATAAAAAACCCACGGCACTTTTGGGTGGCATAGCAATTTATGTGTCTATTGCCATACCTTTATTTATAATCGCTGATTTCAAAACTTTTTTGCCTGATCTTTTTGGCGCTTTAAGTTTAGGAGCTTTGCCAGGCCCGAGTGCAGCAATCTTTTTGGGAATGACATTTCTTTTTATTTTAGGTCTGATAGATGATTTTATTCATCTAAAGCCTCAGGCAAAACTGATTGGGCAAATTTTGGTTGCTTCATTTGCCGCCTTTCTGGGGTTTCGTTTGCACTGGTTTAACTCACTTACCATTGATACAATGGTAACGATTTTCTGGATTATCGGGATAACCAATGCGTTTAATTTAATTGATAATATGGATGGATTATGTGCTGGAACAGGTCTTGTTGCAGCACTATTTTTAGCTCTGATTTTTATGGGTAAAGACTCTGATGCCTTTTATACAGCATTAATTATTGGCGGAGCTTTGGCAGGTTTTCTGGTTTATAATTTTAATCCAGCTTCTATATTTATGGGAGATAGCGGCAGTTTAGTGATCGGTTTTTCAATCTCAATTTTAACCCTTTTTTATTCTGAAGTGGGAGGCAATAATCAAATCTCACTTATTGCGGTTCCGCTGCTATTATTACTAGTCCCGATTTTTGATACCAGCCTGGTAACTGTTATCAGACTGCTAAGCGGCCGCAAGGCTTCAATGGGTGGAAAGGATCATACATCTCATCGTCTGGTACTGGTTGGCTTTAGTGAAAAAAAGGCGGTTTTGCTATTATACGGAATTGCGGGAATATCTGGTTTGTCCGCCTTATTTGTCAGCCGCAGCGATTCATTAACCTCGCCGGTTGTTATTTTCCCGGCAATTATATCTATTTTATTAATGGGAGTTTATCTGGCTCAGCTCAGGGTTTATCCTGAAAAAGAGTTTTCCATATTGCGGGAACGCAGCTTTACGCCGATTCTGCTTGAATTAACCTGTAAACGTCAATTAATGCTGGTTATACTTGATTTTTCATTAATTGCTTTTTCTTATTATCTGGCCTATAGACTCAGATTTGACAGTTCTGAATTTAATTTCTATTTTAAGATATTTCTACATTCTTTACCAATCATTATTGTCTGTAAATTATCTATATTTTTTTATATGGGAGTCTACCGTGGAATCTGGGGGTATATAAGCACCAGTGATGTTTTTCTATTTATTAAAGCCTCGATAGTGGCTACTATTGTCATTATTGCAGTGGTTACTTTTTTTTATCGATTTAAAAATTTTTCAAAAGGAATTTTTATTATTGACTGGTTTCTTACAACTGGATCTATTTTGCTTACCAGAGGTTCTTTCAGACTGTTTGAAGATACCATGAAACGCCGCACTCTTAAGGGACAAAAAGTGGTTATATACGGTGCAGGGCGAGGCGGTGAGCTTCTTTTAAGAGAAATACTGAATAATGATCTGATTAAATTAAATCCAATTGGTTTTGTGGATGATGATCAGCTTAAAACCGGGAAAAAGCTTCAGGGCTATCCGGTTTTAGGTACATTTGCCGACCTTTCTGCTCTTAACAAAACCATGCAATTTTCCGGGGTAATTATCTCATTTAATTCTCAGGATAAAAATGGCTATGAGGCTGCCGGAAAGTTTTGCAAAAACCATGGTTTTTTTCTTAAAAAATTTTCAATTGATTTACAGGATGTTGATCTTGAAGACTAATTTTTGATTTTATACAGGATGCCAAAATAATAATAATAATGAATAATAATGATACTCAAATTGAAAAACTGATTAAAAAAGGCGTTAGAATTCCAAACCCATTCAGTGTTGAAATCAGCCCGGATATTGATATTAACAGGATTTCAGGCCAGGGAGTGACTATTTATACAGGGTGTAAAATTATTGGCAAATCAACTCATATTTCATCTGGCGCTCAAATTGGTTATGAAGGCCCTGTTACACTGGAAAATTGCTGGGTTGGATCCGAAGTTCAGCTAAAAAGCGGTTTTTTTAAAGAGGCTGTTTTTTTGGAAGGAGTCAGCCTGGGTTCCGGCGCTCATATAAGAGAGGGCACTATCCTTGAAGAGCATTCCAGTGTTGCTCATACTGTGGGTCTGAAACAGACAATTCTATTTCCATTTGTTACCCTGGGAAGTTTGATCAATTTTTGTGATTGTTTAATGGCTGGTGGTACTGATTCAAAAAATCACAGTGAGGTCGGCAGTTCCTATATTCACTTTAATTATACCCCAAATCAGGATAAAGCCACACCCTCTTTGATTGGTGACGTGCCAGGGGGCGTCATGCTGAATCAGAGACCGGTTTTTTTAGGAGGGCAGGGCGGGCTTGTGGGCCCCAGTCGATTGGCTTTTGGTACGATAATTGCCGCAGGGACAATCTATCGCAAAGATCAATTACAACAAAACAGGCTGGTTTTTGAAGGAATGCCAAAGGGAGGCAATATTCCTTATACATTTGGACTTTATCGCAATATAAAACGGATTGTCTTAAATAATATTATCTATATTGCCAACCTTTTTGCTCTCAGGCAATGGTATTATCAGGTGCGATATCTCTTTATTTCCCCCAATTTTTCAGAACATCTCTGGCAGGGCCTGAACCAAACCCTTGAAAAGGCAATCAGAGAAAGAATCAGCCGTTTAATTGCCTTGAGTTTGAAAATGGAATATTCAATTGAGCTTTATAATGAAATGTCTGGTCCAAAAGCATCAAAAATATTATTAAAACAAAAGCAGGAGCTATTTGATAACAGCAAGGAAATAGAGAGCTTATTAAAAAAAGGATTTCAATTTTGCGGTGATATTTCTCTGCGCGATACTTTTTTAAAAAAAATGACTAAGGCAATTGAAAATATCGGCATGGATTATATTCAGGTCATGAAAAATTTAAAACCAGCGGAAAAAAAATATGGTGAACTCTGGCTTCAAAATATTATTGAAACTCTTGTGAAGCAAACTTTGAACATGATTCCCTCCTTTGGTGATACTCTGCGTTTTTGATGTACTTAAAAAAACTTATGAATTATTATAGAATCTGGGACTGTCTTAAATCACTGCATGGTTACTGGACGCCTGATTTTGAGAGATTAGCGATAGGGAAAAAATGAATTATAGAAAACCGAAACGTATATTTGAAGACTCTGGGACAGTTGATTCGAAAATGTCATATCATGTTGAGTTGGAAAATGTTGTTAATACAAAAAATCAGAATATCAAAACCATGGTTGATTTGGGAAGATACTTTTCCATATTTGCTCCCAGACAGAGCGGCAAAACCACCTTTTTTGAGAATTTTTGCCATGAACTTGAAAAAGATCCCTCCTATGTGGCCATTCTTCTTAGTTTTCAAGATAATAAGAATATCAATTCAAATAGATTTTACCAATTGATTCAAAAAGATCTATATGAACAACTGGTAGACAGGCTGGCTTATGTGAATTGCCCGAGGCTTGATGCGGTAAAAGAATATCTGGATTCACATAATATTTCCGACAACACCAGCTTTAGCGAATTATTTGAAGATCTGAACCGCAAGGTGAAATTAAAAAAAATCGTTATTTTCATAGATGAGTTTGACGGCATTCCATTAAGTGAATTGGAAAATTTTCTGACCACCTTAAGAAAACTCTATCAAAAATACAAAAAACAGACCGACAAAGCTCTATACTCAGTTGGTCTTGTAGGCATACGTAATATAACAAAGCTAATTGTTGGCGGTGTTTCCCCTTTTAACATTGCCGATCAGGTAAAACTTCCACCTTTCACCCTTAAAAATGTCCATGACCTTTACGCCCAATATACAAAAGAAACAAA
>JASFBJ010000087.1 GCA_030149585.1 Desulfobacterales bacterium
CTCTGAAAAGAAAAAAGAGTCTGGGTCCCCACTATATAGATGACCTGTAATCTTTCCCCTGCATTCAATTGCCACCTAATAAAACCCTCACTCATTTCTGGTATGGCAATTGCAAATTTTAATAATAATTCAAATATAACTTTTCAATAATAACCGGTGCTCAAAAATGATTGCCCTGAACTTATTGAGATATTTGGCTCAAATTAGTTTTTTACTGATAAATCAATAAATTATATGTCAATTTATTAACGTTTATCTGTCAAATTAGTGACGGATTCAACTGCTTTTAAATATTATTATGCAAACAAACAGCGATAGTTTTGAGATGAAAACCAGATTTAATATTGCACTTGAACTGCATAAAAAAGGAGATCTGGAAGCAGCTAAAAAAATCTATGAAAAGTTGATTCCGGAAATGGCTGAAGCATATATCAATCTTGGAGTAATCCATTATGAAACAGGTCAAATAGAAAAGGCAATTTACCACTATAAACAGGCTCTTGCAACCAAACCTGACTGCGTTGATGTTTATAAAAATATCGGAAATGCCCTAAAAAAACAGGGACGGCTGAAAAAAGTCGTTCAATGCTATCAAAACGCTATTAAAATCATGCCCGATAATCATGAGATGTATGCCTATCTTGGGAATGCTTTATATTGCCTGGGAAATACAGCAGATGCAATAAAAAGCTACAGCAGGGCAGTCAGTATTAAACCGGATTATGGCAAAGCATATAATGAGATGGGTTTAGTTTTCCGTGAGCAAGGCAAAGCTGATAAAGCTGAAATCTGCTTTTTTAAAGCAATTCAATCAGGGGAAAAAATTCCAGAAGCCTGTAATAATGCCGGAATTATATTTAAAGAACAAGGTGATCTGAATAAGGCTGTCAAGTATTACCGCAAAGCAATTGAAATCAAACCTGATTTTGCAGATGCCTATTATAATCTGGCAAACGCTCTTGCAAAAACCACCCAAATTGACAAGGCAATTATAAATTACCGGAAAGCAATTCTTTTAAAGCCTGATTTTGGATATGCCGTTTGTATGCTTATTCGTCAATTGCAGCATCTTTGCGACTGGGAAGAACTTGAAAAAACGGTAAATAAATTAAGCGCATTATCAAAAAACACATCACCAGAGGATTTAAAATCAGTTGAAATGCCGTTTTTAGCTTTTTCCATCTCTTCTGATCCATGCCATAACTTTATGGTGGCAAAATCATGCTCAACTGCCATAACCAAAAAAATCTCCAGACTATTGGATTCAGACCGGGAAAAAATCGATTTTTCTTTTAAAAAAAGAATAGAACCTGAATCAAAAATCACGATAGGATATTTATCAAACGATTTCAGGAATCATGCAACAGGTCATCTCATGTGCAGCCTTTTCAAGCTTCATGATCGTAATACTTTTAATATTAACTGTTACTCACATGGAGAAAATGATCAAAGCATTTATCAAAAACAAATTGAAAATGAGTGCGATAAGTTTATAGATATCAACTCACTTAATAATTTAAAAGCCGCCCAAAAAATATATCAGGATAAAGTTGATATCCTGGTGGATCTAAAAGGCTATACCAAAGGTAACCGCTTAGAGATATGCGCATTTAGGCCGGCTCCGGTTCAGGTATGTTATCTTGGCTTTCCAGGAACAACAGGGGCTGATTTTTTTGATTATATTATTTCCGACCGGATTATCTCCCCCCCTGAGCAAGCCCCTTTTTTCTCGGAAAAATTTATATATCTGCCGGATTGTTATCAGGTAAATAATTTTCATCAAAAAATATCATCTAAAAATTATTTGAGAGAAGAGTTTGGATTACCAAAGCACGGTTTTATATTTGCTTGTTTTAACCAGAGTTATAAAATTGAAAAAAAGATATTTATATCCTGGATGAAAATACTTGAAAAAACGCCTGAAAGCGTTTTGTGGCTGCTGTCAAAACACCCTGTTATGGAAGTAAATTTAAGACGTGAAGCAAAGCAAAGAGATATTGCGCCAAAACGACTTATTTTTACGAAAAAATTACCCAAAGAGCAACATCTGGCGCGGCTGAAATTAGCCGATCTAATGCTCGATACAGCCACCGTAAATGGTCACACAACCACCAGTGATGCTTTATGGGCGGGTATTCCAGTAATAACCTTATTGGGCAGTCATTTTGCTTCAAGGGTTTCCGCCAGCCTTATAAAGGCTGTTGGATTGCCGGAATTAATCACGAATAATCTGAAAGAGTATGAGAATCTATGCATTCGACTGGCAAAAAATTATAAAGAACTGGAAGCACTGAAGTCGAAACTTTTACAAAACCGATTAACTGCACCGCTTTTTAATACTTATGATTTTGCAAAAAATATGGATAAGGCTTTTAAAAAAATATGGTCAGGATATCAATCCGGCAGCATGACTTGCCGGATTGAAATATAAAATAAGAAGATAATAACAAAAAATAATTACTCAAGGAGAAAAAAATGATGAAATCAGCACAAGAGTTATATGATGATGTAAAACCATTAATTGAAAATGGATGGGATGACGCGGCAATCTGCGCGCTGGTAAAAGTGGTTGAATCCTATCCTGATTTTGCAAAAGCCCATAATGAGATCGGCCTTCTTTGCCATAAAATCGGAAAGAAAGATAATGTATTGCCCCATTTTCAAAAAGCAGTTAAACTTGAATCTAATAATCCGAATTTTCAAAAAAACCTTGCCGACTTTTATTATACTGAACTTAATCAGCCTGAAGAAGCGCTGATAAGTTATAAAAAAGTTCTTGAATTTGATCCAAAGAATACAAATATTATGTTTATTGCCGGCAACCTGTGTGTTGTCCTTAATAAATATGAGGAGGCCAAATTTTTGTATGAAAATATTCTTGAAATTGAACCCTTCCATGTTGAAGCAAAGGAATATGTTGAAAAACTTGAAAAGCATATACAAAAAGAAAAGCAGGTCAAATCCCCGGATGAGATCTATAACACCTGCCAGGATCTGATAAATGCCGGTGATGAAGAAACCGCGATTATTCAACTGGAAGAGCTTGTTTCACACCATCCTGAATATAGCAGGGCTCATAATGATTTAGGAGTATTATTCCTGCAAAAAGAAAAAAATGATGGTGCCCTCAAACATTTTATAAAGGCTTTAGAACTTCAACCAGATAATATTATATTCAAAAAAAATCTTGCTGAATTATATTATTTTCAATTAAAAGATGTTGAAAATGCATTAAAACTATATCTTTCAATTCTGCAAAATAATCCGGAAGATATTGAAGCCCTTATGGTTGCCGGTCATATAAACTACGCTTTGAAAAGATTTGAAGACGCGGAACTGTTTTATAAAAAGGTGCTTGATATAGAGCCCTGGAACCTGGAAGCCGACAAATGTCTATCAATAGTATCGCAAAACTCACTACAAAAGGTATCAATTTCACAATAAAATAGAATTAATCAAGCTGATTTTTTAACACATTATTGATAAAAAGTCATGACTTTTTATCAATAATGTGTTAAAAAGTCAGCATTATGAAAGTGCAGCGATATCTTTTAAACAATCTGTTAACCGATGCTCTTGCTGACCGAAAAATGGCGTTTATTTCCGGGCCAAGACAAGTTGGTAAAACCTTCCTTGCCAGGCAGTGTCTCAATTCTGCGGCAAATTATTTTAACTGGGATGTGGCTGAGTTTAAACGTGCGTGGATACGTTCACCTCTTAAGGCTATTGAGCAGATTGATTCAGGACCGGTGGTTTTTGATGAGCTGCATAAATATCCTTACTGGAAAAATAGTTTAAAGGGCCTTTATGATCAGGTGGGCCGGCAGGTGCCCATTATTGTTACAGGAAGCGCTCGGCTCGATCTTTATAAAAAAGGAGGCGACAGCCTGCTCGGAAGATATATCCCCTATCGTTTGCATCCTGTAACTGTGGGAGAAAGGCCTGATGCTTCTCCTGATCCGGATTATCTTGAACCCAGGCAGATCAGATATCCGTTAAAAGACCTTATGGCCTGTTCAGGCTTTCCAGAGCCATTATTTGGTGGTTCAGCAAAAAAAGCACGCCGCTGGTCCAGACTTCGGCTGGAACAGCTTGTACGAGAAGATATCCGTGATTTTAAAAACATTCGTAATATAGAATTAATCAAGCTGCTTGTGGAATTACTGCCCGGCAGGGTAGGAAGTCCTTTATCGATTAACAGCCTGCGGGAAGATTTGCAGGTTGCCTATGCAACAGTAAGAGAATGGATTACAGTCTTACAAAACCTTTATATCTGTTTTCGGGTGCCCCCATATTCCAAAAATATTGCCAGATCCTTGACCAAAGAGGCTAAATATTATCTTTTTGACTGGCTGCCGATTGTAAATTCTGGGCCTTTGCTTGAGAATATTGTTGCTGTTCATCTTCAAAAAGTCTGCCATTTCTGGACAGATCTTGCTTATGACAAATTTGAACTCTGTTATATTCGCACCAGGGAAAAAAAAGAAGTTGATTTTTGTATTGTTAGGGAAGGTAAGCCATGGATGCTGGTAGAATGCAAATCGCAAAGCACAGCTCTTTCCGGCGTATTGAAAAAATTTGCCGCTCAGTTTCCATCTGCCATGGCCTTTCAGCTTACAATAGCTGATGTTGATAGAGTTGTCCCTGGTTATAATATTCGCATCATGAATGTTGAGAAATTTTTATCCATGTTTATTTGATGGCTTCGTAAAAAATAAACCAATTTATTATTGACTTTTTTTCTGCTGATTTGTAAATCTTAAAAATATATTTTCAGGTGATAATATGAAACTTAATAGGGAACCTCGTTAAAATCGAGGACGAGCCCGTCGCTGTAATCGGGGACGAAAGCTGCTTTTTAAGCCACTGTTCGGCATTTAAACCGGATGGGAAGGTGCAGCGCAAGCTCTGTTGAATTTTTCAAACGAAATTTTATCAACAGGGCAAGTAGTATGATCCGAAAGTCAGAAAACCTGCCTGAATAAACAGACGCAACCTTAGCGAACAGGGGGATCGTCAAAGAAGCTTGAGGATAAAAAAAGGGAAATCCCCGGGTCGATTAATTTCGGTTCGGGTTTTTTTATGCAAATCAGGACTGGAGCAAAACCGGTATGTTTAAACTGTATAAGAGATATGATAACTGTTGACACCAGACGAGATAAGATTTTTCAGCTTGAAGCGCGAGCCGGCAAAAGATTCAATTATATGCTGGCTCTGCTTATTATAATATCTATTTTGTCAATTTATATGGGCTGCCTTTTTGGCCGTCTGGATATTCCTGCAGAAATAGTAGGAAAATCCATTCTAAATGCTCTTGGGCTCAAATCTGATTCAACCCTTGATCCCACATGGAAAGTTGTTGTTGTTAACATCCGCTTAAGCCGCGTCTGCCTTTCTATGGTGGTCGGCATTGCTCTTGCCGTTGCAGGCGCTGTATTTCAGGGTATTTTGAGAAACCCTTTAGCCGACCCTTTTACCATAGGGGTCTCAACAGGAGCCGCGTTTGGCGCATCAATTGCCTTTTTTTTCGGCCTTGGAACAAAAATATTTTCAGGTTTTGGGTTCATTCCAGTTGCCTCCCTTGCAGGAGCCCTGGCAGCCCTTTTCGCGGTTATCTCATTAGGGCGCATAAGCGGACAGTTAAGACGCGAGACCATAGTTCTGGCAGGGATTGTGGTAGCCACGTTTTTATCTGCTTTGATCTCGCTTATTAAATCATTAGATGAGGAATCAGTTGCGAGCATTGTATTTTGGGTTATGGGCAGTTTTCAGGGAAGAGGCTGGAATCATTTTGTTTTTGCCCTTCCTTATATGATAGCGGGGCTGGTTGTGATCTGGATTTATTCCAGAGAACTGGATATTCTTTCCATGGGCAATACCCAGGCAACACAAATGGGGGTCAGAACACAAAAAGTCAGACTTTGGCTTATGATTGGCGCAAGCCTTTTAACTGCTGCTGCGGTATCTGTTTCCGGGGTAATAGGCTTTGTCGGCCTTATAATGCCTCACCTGATACGAATGACCATGGGAGCAGAGCACAGAAAACTTCTTGTTTTGGCGGGACTTCTTGGAGGCATATCACTTTTGTGGTCTGATGTTCTGGCCAGAATCCTTTTGCCGGGAGGCGAAGAATTACCGGTAGGAGTTGTTACAGCAATTATGGGTGGGCCATTTTTCTGTTTTATTTTAATCAAGACAGGCAAAAGTCAAACCAGGATATAGAATAATGATTGAAATAAACTCATTATTCTGTGGTTATGGCAAAAAAGATGCGCTAAAAGGCGTCAATCTTTGCCTGAAACAAGGAGAACTAACTGGAATACTAGGCCCAAACGGGAGCGGCAAATCCACTTTACTTTTAACCCTTGCCGGAATCTTGCCATATCGGTCAGGAAGTATAAGAATAAGAGGAAAAGAAATATCTGAGACTACAGCTAAAGATCGGGCAAAACTGATGGCCTCGGTTCCCCAGAAGACAGAAATCTCTTTTCCCTTTAAATGTATTTCCATTGTGCTCATGGGACGTTACCCCTTTCTTTCCAGTTTTGGAGGGTATTCAAAACAGGATATGGATTATGCCCTTTATGCCATGGAACAAACGGAAACTATTCATTTGGCGCATAGAATGATCACGGAGGTTTCGGGCGGGGAGGCCCAGAGGGTGATTATCGCAAGAGCCCTGGCCCAGGAATCGGAAATTTTACTGCTTGATGAAGCCACATCCAGCCTTGATGTGGCAAGAAAAATAGATATATTTGATCTTTTGAAAAGAAAAAACTCAAATGGGACAACGCTTTTATGCGCAATGCATGACCTGAACCTTGCAGCACTTTATTGCAGCAGACTCATTTTTTTAAAAAATGGAAGGATTATTTTAGATGGAACCACAAAAGAGACCTTCAATGACAAAAACCTGTCAAAAATCTATGAAGCGGATATCAGGGTATCGCGGCATCCAGTTACAAAAAGCCCGCAGGCCCATTTTGTTCCTGGCCATGCTTATGAGCATCAGCCTTTTAATCATGGCTCCGTGCGGCAAGGCAATATCACGAACTCACAGCATTAAGGTTGTTGACGATCAGGAACAAAAGATCACACTTACTCACCCTGCCACAAAGATTATAGCCCTTTATGGCGCCTATAATGAAATATTGGCGGCCATGGGGCTTGAAGATCGTCTGATTGGAAGAACCAGGACTGATGTCCTGCCGCCTTCCATCCTGACAAAACCGAGCATTGGCACGCATATGCGACCTAATATTGAATTAATCCTGGGATTAAAACCAGATCTTATTATTCAATCCGCTGGCAGACGGGATGCCATGCTTATCGTAGATCAGCTCAGAAAGGAGGGGCTTGCTGTAGCGGTTTTTCATCCAGCTAACTTTGAAGAACTCTTTTCAGTGATCAAAAGACTGGGAATTTTAACAGGCGCTGAGGCTGGTGCCGACAGACTTATAAATTCAATGCAATCGAGACTTCAAAAAATTAAACATAACCTGGAAAATATTACGGTCCGCCCAAAAGTCTTTTTTGAGGTTCGTTATCCCAACCTCCTGGGCGCTGGAAAAGGATCTATTATTAATGACATAATCAAAAAGGCAGGTGGAATCAATTGCATTGAAAATCATAAAAAGCTGGTAAGACTTGGAATGGAGGCCCTGATAAAGCGTAATCCCGATGTTTATATCATTCAGCGCGGTCCTATGAATAAAAATCCTTCTCATCCTGCACAAAGACCCCATTTCCAGGTTTTAGGCGCAGTCATGGATAGTAAAATACTGATGGTTGATGAGCAGTTATTTTCACGTCCAGGGCCCCGTTCAGTAAAAGCTGTGGAACAGCTTGCTGCCTTTTTGCATCCAAAGTAAATTTTATTCAACCCCTTATAATTTTAATTTTCAGGGTTGAGTTATCAAAAAAAAACGAATAAAAAAATAAACGTAAAACAAGGAATTTATCTAAAATGAAAATAGGAACCCTGCATGGAATTGGAGTAGGTCCTGGAGACCCTGAACTTCTTACACTTAAAGCCGTTAAAATATTGAACCGTGTTGATGTGGTATTTGCTGCCTCCTCCACTAAAAACGCTCATTCTCTTGCGGTTAATATTGCATCACAATATTTAAAAAAAGATGTACCTGTTAAGCTCCTTGGTTTTCCAATGACGCTCAAAAAAAAACAGCTTGTCTCTGCCTGGGAAAATAACGCCCAGCAGGTGATTGATGTCCTTAAAAAAGGTCTTGAGGCGGCTTTTCTCACAATAGGTGACCCCATGACCTACAGCACATTCGGTTATCTTATGCAAACAATAAAAAAAATGGAGCCTGATATAATTATAAAGATTATTCCAGGAATCACCTCATTTCAGGCCGGAGCTGCTGCGGCTGGAAAGGTTCTGACTGAGGGGGAAGAATCCTTTACCGTAATTTCAGGCGCCCTTGGTGCAAAAAATCTGAAACAGGTAATCAACCACTCTGATAATGTAGTAATTCTGAAAGTGTATAAGAATTATAAAGAAATTATGGACACCCTTGAACAATTTGATCTAAAAAAAAATGCCACCCTGATATCCCGGTGCGGACTAAAAGACCAAGAAATCATATATGATCTAAAACAGCGATCTGATTCTGTTCCGCCCTATTTTTCTCTTCTTCTTATCAATAAAAATAGACCGGAGGAAGATCATTATTAAAGGATTCGTAATAGCAGGTACTCAAAGTGGCTGCGGAAAAACCACAATAAGCCTTGGCATCATGGCAGCTCTGATCAGACGCGGACTCAAGGTTGCGCCTTTTAAGGTGGGTCCCGACTTTATTGATCCTGGCCACCACACCAAAATTACCGGCATACCCAGCAGAAATTTAGATGGCTGGATGCTTTCCAGAACATATAACAGCGACTGCTTTAAAAAGCATTTACTAAAAATGGACATTGCCGTGGTTGAAGGCGTAATGGGGCTTTTTGACGGGTATGACGGAAAAACCGAGGCTGGATCCACAGCTCAAATGGCAAAGTGGCTCGGTCTTCCCGTAATTCTGGCAGTTAATGCAAAAAGCATGGCCAGAAGCGCTGCCGCTCTTGTTTCCGGATTTGAGCAATTTGACAAAGACCTTACATTTGCAGGTGTTGTTTTTAATAATATTGGAAGTAAAAGGCATTTAGAATTTATAAAAGAAGCTCTGGATGGGAATGTTAAAATGCCATGTCTGGGCGGCATTCCTCATTCCAATGATATTATAATGCCGGAAAGACATCTGGGGCTGGTCACATCTTTAGATAATCCATTATCAGATGAATATATTAACAAGCTTGCCGATATCATAGAAGAAAATATGAATTTAAATGCCTTATTGGATTCTATTTTAGATATTGATATCTTAGAAAAAGTCCAACAGATTCCTGGTCGATCTCCTGTTCGGTCTTCTGTTCGATCTTCCGGCGCGCAGGTACGGATTGGAGTGGCAATGGACAACGCGTTTTGTTTTTACTACCAGGACAACCTGGAAATGCTTGAAAATAAAGGGGCTCAACTCGTATATTTTTCACCTGTAAAAGATGATACGCTTCCGGAAAATCTGGATGGAATCTATTTCGGCGGTGGTTATCCAGAGCTTTTTGCAAAACAGCTTTCTGAAAATTTAAATATGCGGACACAGATAAAAAAAGCAAGCGGCAAAGGTATGCCTGTCTATGGGGAATGCGGTGGCTTTATGTATCTTTGCAGTATAATTTGCGATCTAAAAGGAAATCCATATCCAATGACAAATTGCTTCCCATTTACGGTGAATATGTTTCCAAAGCTGAAATCACTCGGTTATAGAGAAATCACTCTGGATCAAAACATAATAACAGGAAAACAAGGCAATAAGATAAGAGGTCATGAATTCCGTTATTCCGATATAAAGCTGGAAAATCAAAAAAAAATTAATACAGTTTATAAGGTCTTTGCCAAAACAAAAATAAATAAATCAGATGAGGGTTATCTGATAAATAATACCCTTGGAAGCTATATACATCTTCATTTTGGCAGCAATCCTGATACAGCTGCATATTTTGTTGAATCCTGTCGAAATTATAAAAAGGAAAAGTGAGATTTTTATGAAACCCGATGAAATTGAAGCCTTAAGTTTTAAGGAACGTGGACGAATTAACATCCACAAGTAGGCGCATAGATTTGGGTCAGGTTCGGAGTCTCGCAGGCTCGCTTACCTGTTCGATCTCAAATCACAAAAGTTGAAGGAATAGCGAGCTATTTTGAAACTTTTGTGATTTGAGATCGGGCAAAAAGGTGGCCTGAAGCTGTGGTGCATAGTTGGGGAAGTTATTTCGTCCACGTTCCTAAGATAATACCAATGCACGGCGCTTAAAATATAAAGTCGTTATGGATTTCTTATAATATATCAGACAACCCAGATGGAATAGTAAAATATTGACAATCAATGCTACCACATATAAAAATAATAGCTTAAATAATTTGTCGTCAGAAGAATTGATAGAGCTTTTAGATGGGTATTGCGATGAAAATATCAAACCTTGTTAAGAAGCATATGCCGACCCCGACAGGAATGGTATTTTATAATTCTTTTGAATCCGTCAAACATGATATTAATTTACTCGGATATGTGTCGGTTATCGGACGTGCCTGGCGTGAAATAAAACTTGACGGTGTGCTCTGTCTGGATAACCGTCCTGTCTTGTATCTGAAAGAATATAGTCGCCCTTTTACTCTTTCCGAGCGAATCTTTTTTCAAAGGCTTTTCTGGAATCAAGGCGTAGCCAATATCCTTGTTCTGGCTGATCCGACATCCGTATATATCTATTCCGGCCTGGCGAAACCACAAAAAGAGCGTTCAGATGAAAATATACAGGAAAACGCTCTTGTTGAGATATTGACTCTGGCCGATTACGTGCAGCGAATTCAGTCCCTGCATTATGAACTGGCGACGGGTCACTATTACGAGATGAACCGAAAATATTTTGACCCTGATCAGTCTGTGGATTCCTGGCTTTTGGACAATCTTCGTGCGTTGCGTGATGTATTGATTAAGGGCAATGACAAATTATTACCCCAGGATACCCATGCCTTTATCGGGCGTGTGCTTTTTTTGTGTTATCTTCTTGATCGAGGCGTTGTTTCCATTGAGAAACCAGGAAAAGGCCGAACCGGGACAATGCTTCTGTCCGAACTATTTGAAAGGAAATCAGACGCAGATCGGATCAATTACCTTTATGGGCTTTTCGATGATCTTAAGGATCGGTTCAACGGCAACATGTTCGACCAGGATCTTGATGCAGAGAAACATCTCATCCGCTCCTCACACATAGACAAGTTAATCCTTTTCCTCGGCGGCCATAATGTAAAAAGCGGACAACGTTCTTTGGGTTTCTGGCCATTTAACTTCAAGATGATTCCCATTGAAACGATAAGCGCAATTTATCAAGACTTTTTAGCTGTTGAAGACCGGGAAAAACAGCGAAAGAGCGGGGCTTTTTATACGCCTCGATTTTTGGCGGAAATGGTCGTGGATATGGCTATGCGCGACTCGCCGGATGCCTTTAAATGGTCTTTTCTCGACCCGGCATGCGGGTCCGGCATTTTTCTTGTGATCCTGTTTAATCGTCTGGCAAACCAATGGATACATAATGCAGGTCGGGTGCATTATGTTACCAAGGCCAAAGCGCTTCAAGATATCCTTGCCCGGCAGATTCGCGGTGTGGATTTCGAGGAAACAGCCTGCCGAATTGCCTGCTTCAGCCTTTATTTGGCATACCTTGATTTTTTTGATCCGCCCGATATACAGGATCATATTGAAAAAATCGGCCGGCCACTGCCGAAACTTCTGGACTATGGGGACAACCCTGACCATCCTGTCGCAGATATCCCAGTTATTCACAAGGCTGATTTTCTTGCCGGGAAGACACTTTCCGGCGAAACATTTGACTGTATTATCGGCAACCCGCCATGGGAGGGCAGACAAAAC
>JASFBJ010000088.1 GCA_030149585.1 Desulfobacterales bacterium
AAATAGCTCGCTATTCCTGCAACTTTTGTACTTTTATATCGAACAAACCTGACCCAAATCTGTGTGCCTACTTGTGGAAGTTATTTCGTCCTTGTTCCTAATCATGTTTTAATTTCTCTTTATTTTTCGAAAAACAGCAAAGAATAAACCACCCAAACAGATTATTATTGGTATCAAAAAGATGTTAATAAATTTAATATAACGTCCTAATGTCTCAATTTCCGACCTGAGATTACGTCTCACTTTTTTTAATTGTTTATTAATCCGTATTTTCTCATCCCGAAATTTTTTTATCTCTTTTTCCTGCTGAGCGCTCATGATAAATTTTTGAGAGGAGTCTTTTTCTCTTTCAAGTTCACGAAGTTTTCTGTTGGTCTGTTCCACCTGTCTGGAAAGTTCCTGCTCTTGTTCCAGCCATCTCCCCTGAGCCTTGCTTTCCAGTTGCTGTACTTTTAAAAAGGGTCGTTCAAAAATTCCCCGGGTTCTAATCTGAATCAAGGCTTCACTTCCGGTCAGTAATTCACAAGTATTTAATAGAAAATTCAGATTATCGTTAAACATATTGGAGATATTCATGCCCAAAAAATTCTGTTTGCTGACATAGTAGGCATCAAAAAGAAGATCAGCATCACTCACAACTATAATAACAGCTTCTTTTGTACCCTGTTTTAGAGCGGTTGGAGGGGTAACCGGCTTGGAGGTGTTGCTCTTTTTTTCCCGCGGAAAACCATCAGGAAAGGCGCTTTTAAATGTTCCGGTTAATTTTATTGCTAAATCAAAAACCTCAGGCGTTGGTTTGAAATCGCGCCGCAAGGCCTCAACACCAAAATTGAGCATCTGAACATCAATCATAGCTGAATTTTTGCTGGACTGAATTAAAGGCTCATAAGTATAAGGGCAATCCTTGGTTTTTTTAATAGCGCCGGCCAAAGGAAAAAGCATGCTCTCCAACTGGGAAGTTATAATATCGTCATTATTAAAGGCTGGCTGACGCGCTGAAATCCAGAGGGGATTTTGTTCAACCCGGTTGTTGGCTGCCCGCAATTTAGTGGCAAAGGCAAAATCAACCAGAACTTTTTTTTCTTCCATAGATACTCCCCATGACCCAAATAATTTTTCAAGTGATGAGGATTTTGCTGGATCGCGAGGATTATCTGAAACACAGAAATTGTCCACAAAGGCCAGGACTCGGCCGCCGGCCAGGACAAATTGATCAATTGCGTACAGGAGTTTTATATCCTGTTTTTTAGGATGGATTATGATCAAAAGATCAGTGTCTTTTGCAATTTCAGTTTTTCCTGTGGGAAGCTGGCTGACATCATAGGTTTTTTTTAATTCAGAGATAAAAAGCCATGGCGGAGATCCCTTGGGAGCACCCGGCATTGGATATGGACTGGAAGGTTGTCCAAAAACAGGCAGACTGCTGATTATTAAAATTTTTTTCTTATCAGCCATCTGAACATCTGATATAACCCTGGTTATATTATATTCCAGCTGCTTTTCTTTGGCAGGATCAATAAAATTAATAGTTGCTTCTTGATCAGCAGCCATAGCTGTTAAACCAAAGTAGAACCTGCCACCGGTAGCTAAATCCATTCCGCTGATACCATATTTTTGAGCCCACTCCTCCTCTTCTGAATCAATAATCGGATCATAAATTTCTATCTTGATTTTGCCTTTGCTGTAGTACTCATATTCCCTTAAAAAGTCTATCACGCGGCTGGTAAAATTTTTAATATGAAGGGGCAGATTTTTTGTATTTTGACTGTAAAAAACTTTTATTACCACCTTTTCTTTTAAATCCGACAGGATCTGTTTGGTTCCGGCTGATAAAGAATAAATTTCATTTTGAGTGGCATCCCATCGAATATTGACCCGGGCGATAACAAAATTTACCATTATAAGCGCTGATAATAACAGAATAATCCCGGCGGTTGAAAGGAGGTGTGTCTTAAAATATTTTTTCCCGTCAGACATATATGTTTATCTCCATTTTAGTAAATGTTTTATAATCCTTAACTATGCAGCTTTACGGCTTTGCAGCACAACCGCATTAACAAAAAGCATAAAGGATATCACCGAAAGATAGTATACCAGATCCCGCAGATCAAGAACCCCTCTGGATATTGATATAAAATGAGACAAAAAACTTAAATTCGATACCAGATTTACCAGCCATATCGGAGCCCAGCCGGATAGAATTGCAGTAACAGGCGGATAGCCCGCAAGAATAAAAAACAGACAGCCCACCACAGCCGTTACAAAACTTATCACCTGACTTCGGGTCAATGAAGAGGTCATGCTGCCAAGGCTCAGAAAGGCGCCGGCCATTAAAAAACTTCCAAGATAACCGCAAAAAATTGCTCCAAGATCAGGATTACCTAAATAGCTGACAGTCAACACCATGGGAAAGGTAAGTGATAAGGCTATCCCTATAAAAATCCAGGCGGCCAGAAATTTGCCGAGAATTACCTCTGCAATGGTAACCGGAAAGGTTAATATCAGCTCAATGGTTCCCAGCCGTCTTTCTTCCGCCCAAAGACGCATGGCTATAGACGGGACAAGAAACATATAAATCCAGGGATGCCATTGAAAAAAATTATTCAGATCCGCCTGCCCTGCTTCAAAAAAATTACTTATATTAAAGGTAAAAAAACCCATCAGCAGGAGAAAAATAACGATAAAAACATAGGCCACTGGTGAACCAAAATAGCCGTATAGCTCGCGTTTTTGAATCGCTTTTATATTACGAAATGATTCGTTGAGTCTCATATTATATCCTTTAAGCCCTAAGTGGTAATTGTCCGAAAAACTTCGTCCAGTCGGCCCTGTTCCATATAAATCGATTTTACCTGATAATTATTGGCAAGGGCCGCAGCCATAACCTTATCCGTTATTGGTGTATCTTTTGTCTCAGGATAGACTTGTAAACGTACTATCTCATTTTCATCACTTATAATGGTTGTTGTTTCAACGCCTTTAATTTGATTTAAACAATTTGTTATTTCGTTTGAATCCGCATTTTCAACTGTGAGCGAAACCGAACCGTAAAGATCAGATCTTTTTAAGAGACCTGCCGGCGTGTCATCAGCCACGATTGAACCTTTGGCAATTATAATAGTTCTGGTGCAGACATCTTGAATCTCTTCTAAAATATGAGTTGAAAAAATAACAGCCTTTTCACGGCTCATCTCTTTTATCATTCGTCGCACCTCATATTTTTGATTGGGATCCAGTCCATCGGTGGGTTCATCAAGAATCAGGTAAGGAGGATCATGAAGGATGCTCTGGGCAAAGCAAACCCTTTGCTTATACCCTTTAGAAAGAGTGTTTATAATTTGCTGTTTGACAGTGGTTAAAAAACATTTTTCAATAGTATTTTCAACCCTGCGTTTCAAAGCGGCCTTTGTAAAGCCTCTGATCTGTCCGCAAAAATTGAGATAGTCTATAACTTTCATATCCGGATAGACCGGCGCATTTTCAGGCAGATATCCGATCTGCTTTCTGACCTCCAGTGAATTTTTAATAATGTCAAATCCGCCAATTCTGATGGTTCCGGCAGAAGGTGGCATAAAGCCGGTAATCATTCGCATGGTTGTTGATTTGCCGGCCCCGTTGGGCCCCAAAAATCCTAGAATTTCTCCTTTACCTACGCTAAAGGAAATATTATTAACAGCTCTTATTGCAGCGAAATCCTTGCTAAGATTTTTTATTTCTATCATGGATTTTTTAGCTCCTGTGGATAGGGGCCGAGACCTCTAATATTTTATTGATGGAAATTTCATTTACAGATAAATTAAGAAATGTTTATATTTATTACAAGCGCATAGATAATAAAACTCATAATTATTTGTCAAGTAAGATTTTGAAAGAGTTAGGAACGGGGACGAAATAACTTCCACAAGTAGGCGCACAGATTTAGGTCAGGTTTGTTCGATATAAAAGTATAAAAGTTGCAGGAATAGCGAGCTATTTCAAGATTTTTGTACTTTTATATCGGGCAAAAATGGCCTGAAGCTGTGATGCATAGTTGAGGAAGTTATTTTGTCCTCGTTCCTTAAGATTTTATCAGCCCCCCGAATTTGGGCAATTATATGTCAGGATAGATTAAGGGGCGATTTTAGCTTGACAAAAATCAGGCTTGCATGTACAAGAATTTCAGAAATTTTCAGTATTCAGATACCTGTAGAAAATTTTCAAATATTTTTTCTTGATTATAACTTAACCATAACGGGGTTTTCATGAGTTCTTTAGATGAAAAAGATAACGCGGTTCCCGCAGATTCTAATGCGCAGGCATCTCTTCCAAACGACACATCCAAAGATAAAATGGATGAAAAAGAGAACGAAACTTCCGGATTTATTATTTTCTTTTTTATTATTGGGCTGGTAGCCAGTCTTATTGCCGGATGGGTGATTTTCCCCAAACTTCTTTATTCCAAAAAAGATCAGCCCATAAATTTTAACCACCTTTTGCATATGGCTGAAGTAGATGATGGTTGTCAAAGCTGCCATTTTTTGCGAACCGATGGAAGTTTTTCCGGAATACCAGGGCTAAAGCAATGCATTGGCTGTCATGATGAGATTCAGGGAGAAAGCAAAGATGAGGCAATCTTCGTTGAAGAGTATGTGCAAAAAGGCAGAGAGGTTCCCTGGCTGATTTACTCACGCCAGCAAGATTGTGTTTTCTTTTCGCATGCTGCTCACATTAAGGGCGACGGCATGGATTGTGTCACCTGTCATGGACATATAGGTGAGTCCGAACAAACCAGGGTTTATGAGGAAAATCGAATTACCGGTCTTAGCCGTGATATCTGGGGTAAGAGCATTTCAGGTTTTAACGCAAATTCCTGGGAACGAATGAAAATGAATGATTGCGCAAAATGCCATAAAGAAGCAATTGGAAAAGCTTCAAGCGTTCAAACGGGAAAAGAGGGTTGTTTTGTTTGTCATAAATAAAGCAGCCATTTAAATACAGCTAAAAGTGTAAGTTAATAAGGAAAATCCTATGAAAGTTGACAGAAGAAAATTTTTGTCATTTGTAGTTGGCGGCGCTGCAGGCACTGCCCTTTCGCCTTTGCCATGGAAGTTAGTAGATGATTCTTCCATCTGGTCCCAAAACTGGCCATGGACGCCTGTGCCGGAAGATGGCGAAGTTAGCTATGAGCCGACAACCTGCAGCCTGTGCCCGGGTGGATGCGGTATTATTGTTCGCAAAATCAAGGATCGGGTTGTTAAAATTGAAGGAATAAAGGGGCATCCTGTAAATGACGGGGGCATCTGTATTTTAGGACTTGCCGGATTACAGCTCCTTTACGGCCCAACCAGAGTTAAAACACCTCTGAAAAGAGAGGGTGCAAGGGGCAGCGGTAAATGGCGTAAAATTTCATGGGCTGATGCTATCAGCGAAGTGGCCGGGCAGTTAAATTCTTTACGATCTTCAGACAAAGCCGATACAATCGGTTGTATAGGCGGCAGCGATCGGGGCGTCACTCCCAATTTATTAAAACGGCTGACGAGCGCCTGCGGATCCAACAACTTTTTCAGAACACCTTCCATGCAGGACTCTTATGAAACTGCCCTTCAACTGATGCATGGCAAAAAGGCCATGGCTGGTTTTGACTTTGAAAATGCTGATTTTATTTTAAGTTTCGGCAGTGGTATTCTTGACGGCTGGGGCTCTCCTGTTCGGATGTTTAAAGCCAACTCTAACTGGAAGACAAACAAAACTCCGGTTATTCAAATTGAACCGCGGCTTTCCAATACAGCTGCCAAAGCTGACCAGTGGCTTCCTGTTAATCCCGGCACGGAAGCTGATCTGGCTTTTTCTTTAATCAACATTATTATTGAAAAAGGGCTCTATGATTCCAATTTCGTAAATAATTACAGCCTTGGATTTGCAGATCTGAAACAGCTGGTTAAAGACAAGTACAAACCTGCAAAAATAGCGCAGGCTACCGGCCTTAAATCATCTGATATTGAAAAACTGGCATTAAAATTCGCAGATGCCCGGCGTCCCCTGGCAATTTGCGGCAGTGGCCAGGGACATACGCCCGGCAGCTTAAAGACCTTTGTGGCGGTTCATGCTTTAAATGCCCTGACCGGCAGAGTAAACTCCAAAGGTGGTGTCTGGGCAGTAGAAGAACCGGATTATATAAAATGGCCTGAAGTTCAAAAAGACAAGCCCGCGGTTAAGGGGCTGGCCCAGGCCAGAATAGACGGAGCCAAAAGCAAATATCCTTTATCCCAATACCTTTTAAATCAGCTTCCTGATGCTGTTAATTCAGAAAGCAAGGCTTCTTTGCAGGCCCTTTTAATTGCAGATGCAAATCCTTTTTATACAATGCCCGATAATAAAGCCGCACAAGAAGCCTTTAATAAAATCCCGTTTATAGTCAGTTTTTCTTCATATATGGATGAAACCGCGACTAACGCGGATTTGATTTTGCCAAATCATATTTACCTTGAGCGTTTTGAGGATATACCAACGGCCACTGGATTTGCAGGACCTTTTATAGGCCTTTCGCGACCGATCGTCAAACCACAGTTTAATACACAGGCCCTTGGCGATTCGCTTATATCTATTGTCAGGACCATGGGTGGCACAGTTGCCGCATCTTTTCCCTGGGCTGATTATAAAACATGTCTTGTGCAAACTCTTGGCAGTAAATGGCCTGCTCTTAGCAAAAAAGGTTATTGGGTTGACAGCAGGTTTATGGTGCCTGGATGGACGGAAGGTTTTAAAACAGCCAGCCAAAAATTTAATTTTTCCAATAAAGATCTTATGATGGTTTATAACAGCCGGCCAATAATTCCGGAAGGCTCTGATTCATTTCCTTTACTGCTTTTGCCCTATGATTCTATTCGGCTTGCCAATGGCTATATTGGGGACCCTCCCTTTGTCATTAAAACAGTTGCGGACACGGTTTTAAAGGGGAAAAAAAGTTTTGTTGAGATAAATCCAATAACCGCAAAAAAATATAAGTTAAAACAAGGTTCCACTGCAATTTTAAGCACACCCAAGGGCCAGGCCCAGGTTAAAGTGCATTTATTTGAGGGTCTGATGCCTGGTCTGATAGCCATGCCTCGGGGACTTGGGCATACTGCTTATGATAATTATCTGGCAGGTAAGGGCATAAATTTTAATGAGTTGATTGGTACTCAGGCTGACCCTGTTTCAGGTCAGGATGCAGCCTGGGGAATCAAGGCCAAAATAGCCAGAGCTTAAACCCGGAACTTAAAAAGGGATTCTGATGAGCAAAGAACTATCGCATAATAAAGTTCGAAGATATGGAATGGTCATTGACCTGGATAAATGTACTGGTTGCGGCGCCTGTATGGTAGCATGCATGGCTGAAAATAATGTGCCGTTTAAGGAAGACGAGTCCAATAAACGTGACAGCATTACCTGGATGAAAGTCTATAAGCTGACAAATGGTAAGCCTTTCCCAAACACTGAAATTTGCTATCTTCCAAGGCCCTGCCAGCATTGCGAAGGGCATGACGGCCATTCTCCATGTGTTTCAGTCTGCCCGGCAACGGCTACGGATTATAATAGTGAAACCGGAATCGTGAGCCAAATCTATACCCGCTGCTTTGGTTGCCGGTACTGTATGGCTGCCTGTCCATACCATGCCCGTTATTTCAACTGGTGGGATCCGGTCTGGCCGGATGGAATGGAAAAATATTTAAGCCCCAATGTATCTCCCCGGATGAGAGGGGTTGTGGAAAAATGCAGCTTTTGCTTTCACCGTTATCAACTGGCCAAAGATAAGGCTTATTATGAAGGCCGTTCGGAAGTCAGGGAAGACGAGTACCAGACTGCCTGCACTCAGGCCTGTCCGGCAGGTGCCATCACCTTTGGTGATTTAAATAATCCTTTGCATGCTGTTCATCAAATGGTTAAGCCGGATTTAAAGCATGCTGGACGACCTAAAAGCCCCAATGCTTTTCGTTTACTGGAAAGACTGGGGACAAATCCCAAGGTTTATTATCTGTCAGATCGTGAGTGGGTGAGAAGGGCCGGTGATAATTATATGGCTGATACAAAAAACCATCTGGAACCAAAAGAACATTAAATCCGGAAGAAAATAAAACAAGGAGTGCCTGACTTATGATTGATTCCGCATTAATTCCTAAAGGATTAAAACGCTGCCCCACGTGGCAATTTGTTGCAGCCATAGGCGTTTTTGGCGCTGTAGCATTATGGGGCGTTTATGCGATGCTGCTTTGCTGGTTCAAAGGGCTTAATCAAACCAATATGAATGATTATTACGGCTTTGCCTTATGGATCTGGGCTGATTTGGCTGTAATTGCTGTTGGGGGCGGTGCCTTTTTTACCGGACTTTTGCGTTATATTATCGGCAAGGATGAACTGAAAAACATAATTAATTTTGCCGTTTTGATCGGATTTATCTGCTACAGCTCGGCCCTTTTAATCCTTGGGATGGATGTTGGTCAGCCACTGAGAAGCTGGTTTATCTTCTGGCATGCAAATGTGCACTCTATGTTAACTGAAGTTGCCTTTTGCCTTTCCTGCTATTTTGCTGTTTTAACTATTGAATATATTCCATTAGTGCTTGAAAATCGTCAAATGGATAAAGTTCCTTTCTTTCATAATCTAAGTCATAACATGCATGGGGTTATGGCGGTTTTTGCCGCTACAGGCGCCTTTTTATCATTTTTTCATCAAGGCTCTTTGGGCGGCGTTGCCGGAGTACTTTTTGGACGGCCCTTTGCCTTTCGAGAAGGGATATTGATCTGGCCCTGGACTTTTTTTCTATTTACATGGTCAGCCGCAGCTTACGGCCCCTGTTTTACGCTTTTGCTTACCAAACTAACTGAAAAAATTTCTAAAAAGAAGCTGGTTAAGGATAATGTGGTTGAACTGCTGGCCAAAATTTCCGGGTGGATGATTTTTACCTACACCATCGCCAAACTGATTGATACTATTTATTGGGCAAATATAACAGCTCCGAGCCTGGGCTTCAAACTAAGTCATTTTTACTCAAATAATGCTATTTACGGATACTGGATTCTTTTTGCTGAAATTATTCTTGGTGGAGTTGTGCCGGCTCTTATTCTGATTACTAAAAAAGGACGTCAAAATCCAACAGCTTTTACCACGGCAATTATTCTGGCGGTGATCGGTGTTTGCCTAAATCGCTGGGTCATGGTTTTGCAGGTCATGGCTGTGCCGGTAATGACTTTTGATACCTGGGCGTTATACATTCCCAGCTGGCAGGAAATAGCAACTACCCTTTTGCCGGTAGCTTATGGAGTCATATTGATTATCATTTCTTTTCGCTATCTGCCTGTTTTTCCCCAGGAACTGGAATTAAATCCTGATGAATCGAACAAAGCCCAACAGAATACTGAAAAGGCTGAAGAAAATCCGGCTCTGGATGCTAAATTATCTCCGGCAGGAGCCTAAACTCGGTTAAGAGGAGAAGAAAAAATGTTACCGTTTAGTTTTGAATGGGTATGGGATATGGGGCATCTGGTATTTCATGGTGGATTGTGGTATGCTTTAAGTATTATTGGGCTTGGTATGACCTATTGCATTATTAAGGCAATTATGGATACTGCCCAGGGAAAGGGCGGCCATCACCACTAAGATTGTTATTTAAATAAGCTTTTAAGCGCTTGATCTGTTAGAAAAAATGGAGCAGCGCTTTTTTTTTATTATGCAGCAAGAATAGACCGACCCTGTGGAGTTGGACAAAATAAAATGGATAAAATTATAATCAAAGGCGGACAACCATTAAAAGGTGAGGTTAAAATCAGCGGAGCTAAAAATGCTGCTCTGCCAATTTTGTTTTCCTCTTTACTTACTGATGGTCTAAATGAATATACCAATGTTCCTGTGTTGCAGGATATTGAAAGCACCAAGACCCTGTTGACCAGTTTAGGGGCAAAAATTCAATCTGAAAAAAATCGGGTTCAAATTGATGCTAAGGGGCTTAATAATTATGAGGCATCCTACGATCTGGTACGAAAAATGCGGGCTTCAATTCTGGTGCTGGGCCCTTTAGTGGCCAGATTAAAAAAAGCCAAAGTTTCTCTGCCCGGAGGCTGCGCCATTGGTGCCAGGCCCATCAACCTGCATCTTAAAGGTTTGGCTAAACTTGGAGCCAGGATTGAACTTAAAGATGGTTTTGTTGAAGCTTCAACCAGGGGGCTTAAGGGAGCTATAATAGATTTTGATTTAAAAACCGTCACCGGGACTGAAAACCTTATGATGGCGGCAAGCCTGGCAAAAGGAATCACAATTCTTAATAATGCCGCCCAGGAACCTGAAATTATTGCACTGGCAGATGTTTTAAATAAAATGGGGGCCCAAATTACAGGAGCCGGTACCCATAAGATAAGGATTGAAGGCGTACCCTGTTTAAATCCAACTTTAGTTAAAATTATTCCAGATCGCATTGAAGCCGGAACTTTTATTGCTGCTGCTGCTCTTACCAGGGGGAATATCCTGATTAAGAACTGCGAACCAGACCACCTGACTGCTGTCATTGAAAAACTAAAACAGACCGGCACAAAAATTATAGTTAAAGACAAAACTATTTTGGTTCAGGGCAGTGAGCATATTGGCAGTGTTGACCTTAAAACAATGCCCTATCCCGGGTTTCCAACGGATATGCAGGCTCAGTTTATGACATTAATGACTATCGCCAATGGCGTGAGTATGATTACTGAAACCATTTTTGAGAACCGGTTTATCCATGTCAGTGAACTGCGGCGGCTTGGCGCTGATATTACCATCTCCGGCAATAATGCCATGGTAAAAGGTGTTAAAAATCTTTCAGGAGCCCCGGTTATGGCAACTGATCTAAGGGCAAGTGCCTCCCTGGTTCTGGCTGGTTTGGTGGCCGGAGGCATAACTGAAGTCAGAAGAATTTATCATCTGGATAGGGGTTATGACCGACTGGAAGCTAAATTTGCCCGGTTAGGAGCTGATATTAAAAGGGTTCGGGAATAGATAAATAAAAGGTGTTGCCAATGAAAAATTTTACAGCACTCACTGAAAAATGCTTTGATACTGATCTTTATGTTCGCTTCAAAAATTTAGACTAAATAATTTGCTTTGCCCTTGATATCGCTCAAGATGGTGCGTATAGTACACATATTATGAAAAGCCGAAAAATTATCAAATAATTAAGGGATGATGGCTGGATTCTTCACCATACGAGAGGTGATCATTATCAATTTATAAATTGTAAAATAGGGAAGTCTGTACTATTATTATTGTAACAGCGGTATCAATAAACCTGTATGCAACATAATGAATGAGGTATAATATGATTATCACTGATGTAATTCCAATTATTGAGTCTCTCGCTCATGCAGATAAGTTTAAGTTGATGCAGATTCTTTTAGCACAACTTGCTAAGGAAGAAGGTATACATTTGCAAATCCAGATTCCTAAGAAGGACGATTCTTTATGGGATATTGTGGGCATGGCTGAAGGAGAGGATGCAGAAGTCGCGCGACATCATGATAAATATCTGTATGGTGTTATAAAATAATGCAAAGTATTTTTGTGGATACAAGTGGATGGTACGCAACGATTGTGCGTAAAGATCATGCTCATAAAGCTGCAAAACAGTTTTTGTCGAATAATAAGTTGCCGTTGATAACCAGTGATTATGTCATGGATGAAACTGTAACTTTGCTACAATCTCGTATTGGTCACAATTATGCTGTAAGTTTTTTAGATGCCCTGCAATCCAGTCAACAAATACAATTAATTTACCTCACTCCATCACATATAGCGGAAACCATCAAACTGTTTCGCAACAGACCAGATAAGGGTTGGAGCTTTACCGATTGCTCATCCTTTGTGCTGATGCATGAATATAAAATCCAAGTTGCTTTTGCATTTGATGAGCATTTTCAACAAGCTGGCTTTCAAACCAAGCCATAAGAA
>JASFBJ010000089.1 GCA_030149585.1 Desulfobacterales bacterium
AAGGCCGTCGTTTTGTGTAATATATGTACCCGCGCTTTTTATTACAATTTGCAATGCAAACCCTCCCTTTTTTTTTTGCACAACCAAGTTATTTTTTAAATTAAAAAAGGATCTTGTTAATCAATGTAACCATAGCTGCCCCATGATGGTTTTTAACTATTTTTATTGCTTGCCAGTTTAGCGGGACGCTGGGAACTTGTAAACTTAAAACAGGAAAAAGAAAAAATGAAGCATAGCCTGAGTGGAAGTTCAATTTTTCAGCTGGGATGGTGCGTGGCTCAGTGGTTCGTTACAAGTTTAGTGACTATTTCATAAATATTCCCGCCGATGTCCAATCGCATCTCTCGCACTGTTCCAGGGACATTATAACGGCTTTTGACACGCCATTTTTCGTAATAGCTATTGTGTATTCCTGTCGTCAATGTTTTGTATCATTTCAAGCAGCTTGGCATTGGCTTTAGTGATGGCTATGTAAGACTGTCAATCTGCATAATGCCTCCTTACTTGTTGTTATAATTATAATATTTAAAATATTATAATGATCATTATTTGTAAAAAAACATATCATATTAATCAATATTTAAAAAGAAATTTGGTAATTAAGTTGACATCATTATAATAAAGAATATAAATATGATTTCTTATGGATTTGGAAAATATTCAAAGAGCCGGAATTTTGATAGCAAGGGAAGCTTGCGCGCTTAATACTGATTTTAAGAATCAACTATTTACAATTGATAAAAAAAAGTTTTTAGCAACTAACAGTTGTATTTATGCAAAAATGATTGAATTGCTAAAGCTATAGGTTGGGAAATGAAAGAAGATATAAATTTACTGGATGTCAAAAATCATTTGGGATGCTTTGGTAACTTTGAAATAACAGATGTGGTCTGTCGTTCTTGTTGTGTTCTTAATTTGCGATGTGCCATAGAGCGTGATCAAAATGCCCGGCTGGATTTTCTGGAAGATCTGGTTTATACTGACAGTACAATGATGAGACTGCAATAATTTCCCGGCAAGTATTTTTAAAATATTTTACCAGGATTCAGCACCCCCTTTGGATCAAATATATTTTTGATTTTTTTCATCAGGGCAAGCTCTACCTTGCCTATTTCTTTGGTCAGAAAGGGGGCTTTTGTGATACCTATACCATGCTCTCCAGAGATTGTGCCCCCTAAAGCAAGGGTATAGTCAAACATTTCCTCAACTGCTTTTTCGGCTTTTTTTAATTTTTTTTTATCCCTCTTATCCAGCATTATATTAAAATGAATATTACCATCCCCTGCATGCCCGAAGCTTACCATTGTCAAGCCGGTTTTTTTCTTTAGCTCACTTATTTTTTGCACAATGTCAGGAAGTTTATTAACCGGCACAACAATATCTTCATTTATTTTATGGGGTCCATATTGAAACAGTGCAGGTGATATTGACTTGCGTGCCTTCCAGAAACTTTCAGCTTCCTGACTGGTTCGGGCAATTTTTGTCTCTATGGCATGGTGCTGTCGGCACAGAATCTCAATTTCTTTGGCCACAGTTGCTGTTTGAGGTAAAGATCCATCCACCTCGATTATAAGAAGTGCATTGGCATTTGTAGGTAAATCTGTTTCAAATTTATCAGCAACACAATTTATAGATGCCTGATCCATAAATTCCAGAGTTCGCGGCATGATGCCCTGCTGAATAATCGCTGTCACCGCAGTTATAGCTGTTTTTATATCAGGGAAAAAAGCAGTCATGGTTCTAACTGTTTCAGGCTGCGCGATTAAACGTAAAATTATCCTGGTAATAACGCACAGCGTGCCCTCGGAACCTACTAAGAGCCGTGTCAGATCATAGCCTGCCACGCCTTTTTTTGTTTGAACGCCGGTTTGAATTATTTCACCGGTCGGCAATACTGCTTCAAGCCCCAAAACATAATCACGGGTAACACCGTATTTAACAGCGTGCGGTCCTCCAGCGCACTCTGCCAGATTCCCGCCCAGAGTTGAAAAAGCGGAACTGGAAGGATCAGGAGGATAAAACAGGTTATATTTAGCAACTTCGTCATGAAGCTTTTTTGTGATTACTCCAGGCTCTGCAATAGCTGTCAGATTTTTGGTATCAATGGTAATGATCCGGTTCATTCTATTCATTACCAAAACTACTCCACCATAAATAGCAATTGATCCACCTGTCATGCCGGATCCTGAACCACGAGGTATCACATAAAAATTTTCTTGATTGGCAAGTTTGAGGATAGATGCAATCTGGGAGGCATTTTCAGGAAATACTACTGCATCAGGAAGATGGGTAATGGCTGTTGCATCATAGGCATATAAGGCCAAATCCTCAATTTTTCGGGTACAGGCCTGTGTGCCGACGATTTTTTTTATTTTTTTGAAAGAACTTTGAGACAGTGTCATATTCGTATAATATATAGATTGTCAAATAATTAATGTCACAAGGATAGAGCGAGGAGATAATGCTAATCGTATATCTTAGACCGATAACGCAGTAAAATTATTTATGTGACGGTCTATAGTTCCGGTTAAAATTGACCTGTATCCAGTTTTTTGCAAAAATATTCCACCTGTTTTTGAATAGTATCCTTATCTTTGATGCTCTGTTCAACGGCCGCAATGGAATGCATAGCTGTTGCGTGATACCTGTTAAAATTTTTTCCAATTGCTTGCAAGGATTGATCTGTGTACCTGCGAGAAAGATAGATTGCTATTTGACGGGGCTTTACAATCACCTTTTTACGTGAGCGTGAGATCAGGTCATTTTTTGTGATCTGGTAATGTTTGCATATTAGTTTTTTAATAAGGTCAATGGTAATCTGTTTTTTCCGGCGAACTATATTTTTAACTATACTTTCAGCAAGATTCAGATCAACCGGCATTCCCAGCAAAGAAGCCTTGGAAACGACTTGCAACAGACCATTTTTAAGTTGCCTCACATCATCAATTAACTCACCTGCCAGATATTCAATTACTTCATCCGGTATCAAGTAGCCGCAGCTTTTAGCCTTTTTTTTGAGAATTCGAACTCTGGTTTTAAAATCCGGGGCTTTAATAATGGAAACCAAACCACATGAAAGCCGGGATCTTAGCTTGTCGTTTAACTTTGGAATATCACCTGGAAGATAACAACTGGAGAAAATAATTTTTTTATCAGCATTAAACAAAGTATCCAGAATCATGGCCAGCTCTTGCTGGGTTCGACCTTTGCCGGTCAGGTAATGAACATCTTCAAGCAATAACACATCACATGTGCTTTTATATTTTTTTTTAAAAAGTCCGATTGAGTTGTTTTGGAAAGAGGCTACCATCTCATTTGTAAAATCTTCAGCAGTAATATAATATAAACGTTCCAAAGGATTGCTGGAAAGAATATGATTACCCACTGCCTGAGATAGATGACTTTTCCCCATGCCGGTTTTGGATAATAAAAAAAGAGAATTATTCTGTATATCTTTTTTAGATGCCAGGGAAAGAGCGGCTGAATAGGCAAACCCGTTATTTTGCCCAACCACAAACTCCTCAAAGGTAAAATCTTTTCTTAAAAAAGAGCCTCTACCGGCAGATTTTCCCATATTAGGTAGAATAAGCTGGCTGTGATAAGGCTCAGAAATAGGCGGCTTTTTATCTGTAATAATTAAATTAAAATTAATTTTCTGGTTAGTACCCTCTTTTATGGCTGCTCCAATCAAATCCCGGTAGTTTTCAAAGACTCGTTTTTTTGAAAATAAATTCGGGCAGGATAATATCAGACCATTTGTATCCATTTTTTCAAAATTTAGTGGTTCTATCCACATTCGGTAACTGTGTTCAGGTAACTGAGATTTAATTGACTGCTTGATTTTGTTCCAAATTAGAAGATCCATAAAATCACTTTTTTTTTGCTGTTTTATTAATAAAATATGAATTTTTAAATAATTATTTTTACACGGCTTTAGGGCAAAAACCTGATAAAAACACCAAACCTATCAATTTCTATATACATAATTATAGATTTTTTTATAAATTTGGGTGAAAATTAGAAGAATTGAGCAAATGTTATCGGTTATCTGAATTTTTTTTTGCAAGAAATAATGATTTGGGTTTTATTTGATTAGAAATTTCCTGTCAAGGCTGGTGTATCCGGTTTATTAAATTGATTTTATAAATTCCTTTATAGCTTTACATCCACCTGAATTTACACTATAAAAATCATGCCCCATTGCCAACTTCTTTTAAATACAAATATTTTTTATTTTGACTTTTATTTAAGCATATTAAATAGATCGAAAGTTATGAACAATCTGTTAACAAAATAGCAAACTCATAATTACTGCTGTTTTCTGCTTATTTCTATGAAATTCAAAAAACAGACATTTTTTTAAAAATTGTTTTTTTCTGGATTTTCAGATAATTAATTTTATAAAAATTGAGAAAATCTATATCTTTATAAAGATTTTTATTTGCCATAAATAACTGTCTCAGGATATAAGGAAATAAGCTTTAAAAAGAATGTCAATTTAAATGAGGATTAAAAAATGTCTGGAGTTTTACCGATTATAGGAATTACCATGGGTGATCCAGTTGGCGTTGGACCTGAGATAATAATAAAAACCATGGCCGAATCCGAGATCTATAAAATATGCCGTCCCGTTATCATAGGTGATTATAATATTTTTAAAAAAGCTGAAAAATATACCCACCTGGCTTTAAAGATAAATTTAATAAATAATAATAATAGTAAAGCACGGTTCAAAGAGGGTTGGCTTGACCTTTTAGCTCTTTCTGATTTAAACACAAAAGAGCTTGCGCCCGGCAAACCAACGGCTGATAGCGGCCATGCCATGCTGGCTTATATTGAAACCTGTATTGATCTTTCTCTTAAGGGGAAAATTGATGCTATGGTAACAGCGCCAATCAATAAAAAAGCTCTTAAACTGGCTGAATGTGATTTTGCGGGTCACACTGAAATTCTCGCGCATAAAACAAAGACGTCTGACTACGTTATGATGCTTGCCGGAAAACAGCTTAAGGTAGCTCTGGTAACTATTCATGTGCCGCTAAAGGAGGTGGCAGGGCTGATAAATGAACCGCTGATTATAAAAACGATCAGAATAACTTCACTTGCTTTAAAAAACCGGTTTGGCATGACCAAACCCAAACTGGCAGTTGCAGGGCTGAATCCCCACGCAGGCGAATCCGGTCTTTTTGGGGATGAGGAGGAGCGTATTATTTTGCCGGCCATTATTAAGGCGCAAAAAGAGGGTTTTGATGTAAAAGGACCTTTTCCTCCAGATACCATTTTTTACAGGGCCACAAGAGGAGAGTTTGACGCTATAATATGCATGTACCATGATCAGGGGCTTATCCCATTTAAATTGCTTCATTTTATCGATGGAGTGAATACTACCCTGGGGCTGCCTATTATACGCACTTCAGTGGATCATGGTACTGGGTATGATATCGCTGGAACCGGCACTGCAAATCAGGCCAGCCTGGTTGCAGCGATTAAAATGGCGGCTATTCAGGCTGCCCAGCGCAATCAAAATAAAATCAAAACCGGATAATTAATGGAAGTAAATCAGATCACCATTCGCGGCGCACGTCAGCATAATCTGAAAAATATTGATCTTGATCTGCCAAAGAATAAACTGATTGTTATCACCGGCCTTTCAGGATCAGGAAAATCCACCCTGGCTTTTGACACTCTTTATGCTGAGGGACAAAGGCGTTATGTAGAATCTCTTTCAACATATGCCAGACAGTTTTTAGAGCGGATGGAGAAACCAGATATAGATCTGATAGAGGGACTTTCCCCTGCAATTGCAATTGAACAAAAAAACAGCAGTCATAATCCCCGTTCCACGGTTGGAACAATTACTGAAATTTATGGTTTTTTGAGGCTGCTTTTCGCAAGAATAGGCAAACCCCATTGTTATAAGTGCGGACATCCAATCACCAGCCAGTCTATTGACCAGATTATTGATGAGATAATGGACTTTCCAGATGAAACCCGTATTATTATTTTAGCGCCAGTTGAGAATCCGCAAAAACAGGATTATCAAAAGCTGCTCAAAAGGTTATACAGGGAAGGATTCGCCCGAATAAAAATCGATGATCAGATCATGACTCTGGAAGAAATTAAGCTTCCTTTTAAAAAAAAACCACATATAATAGCCGTGGTTATTGACCGTCTTATAATAAAAGAATCAATCAGAAACAGACTGGCTGATTCCCTTGAACTTGCCATGGCCCTTTCTCAAGGCAAGGTTTTAGTTGAAATACCGGGGAAACAGGCAGTATCTTTCAGCGAAAAGGCAACCTGTCCAAAGTGTAATATCAGTTATCCTGAATTTACTCCTGCCGGTTTTTCTTTTAATTCTCCTAAGGGGGCTTGCCCTGAATGTGATGGTTTAGGGTTTTGCCCTGAATTTGACCCGGATCTTATTATGCCTAATCCTGAACTTTCGCTGCGAGAAGGTGCTATAACTGTATGGGCCAATAGAACCTCAGTTCAATTTTACCAGTTTTTAGATGCTCTGACAGCTCATTATAAGGTAGATATTCATACTCCTTTTAAAAATCTGCCTGATAATTTTAAAAAAATACTTTTTTATGGTTCAAAAAAAAAGGCCATACCTTTTTATTTTGAGCGAAAAGAAAAACGGGTTATCTATAATAAGGTCTGGGAGGGAATAATTCCAAGACTTAAGAGCCGATATTCCGATATTTCTCAAGTAAAAGATGAGCTTAAAAAATATCTGAGTTTTCGGCCCTGTCCTTCCTGCCTTGGAGCAAGAATTAACCTTGCCGGACGTTCAGTAAAAGTTGGCCAAAAAACAATTTTTGAAATATCAGCGATGACAATTGAAAACGCGCTTTTCTTTTTTAAAACTATTGAACTAAGCGACCAGCACAGATTAATCAGCGCCCGAATTTTAAAAGGAATTATTGAACGACTGGGTTTTTTGAATAATGTAGGGTTATCCTATCTGACTCTTGATCGCAGAGCCAATACTCTTTCAGGCGGTGAAAGTCAAAGAATCCGGCTGGCCACCCAGATTGGTTCAAAGCTTAGCGGGGTATTATATGTTTTGGATGAACCCAGCATTGGCTTGCATCAAAGAGATAATCAGCGTCTTTTAGCAGCTTTAATCAAGATGCGGGATCTTGGCAACACAGTGCTGGTGGTAGAGCATGATGAGGAAACAATTCTTGCTGCCGACCATGTGGTTGATATGGGCCCTGGGGCTGGAATTAAGGGGGGCAAAGTCGTATTCAGTGATACTCCCAAGGCGCTTTTAAAAAGTAAACACTCTTTAACAGGACAATATCTGTCCGGCCGCAAACAAATTGAAATACCGGCAAAAAGACGAAGCAGCCGGCAGCATTTAGTCTTATTTGGAGCAAGTGCAAATAATCTTAAGCATATTACAGTGAGTTTTCCTTTAGGATGTTTTATATGTGTTACAGGTGTTTCAGGATCAGGCAAATCAAGCCTTGTATTTGAGACTCTCTACAAAGCTTTGGCCCAAAAAATAAATCGAGCTCATGTCACAGCGGGTCGCCATGAGAAAATTTCAGGATTTGAGAAAATTGACAGGGTTGTTCATATTGACCAGGCCCCTATCGGTAAAACCCCGCGTTCTAATCCAGGCACCTATACCGGTGCTTTCACCCATATTCGGGAACTTTTCGCAAGAACAAAAGAGGCCCGTTTGCGGGGCTTTAAGCCCGGCCGTTTTAGCTTTAATGTAAAAGGCGGCCGCTGCGAGGCCTGCGGTGGGGATGGAATTATTAAAATTGAAATGCATTTTTTGCCGGATATTTATGTGCCCTGCGATATTTGTCAGGGGAAACGTTATAATAGGGAAACCCTGGAAATTTTATATAAGGGCAAACGCATTACAGATGTTTTGGATATGACGGTTAACCAGGGACTGGCATTTTTCCAGAGAATCAATGTCATTAAAACAAAGCTGCAAACTTTAGCAGATGTGGGTCTAGGTTATATCCATCTTGGTCAGCCCGCAACAACTCTTTCCGGCGGTGAGGCTCAGCGAGTTAAATTATCCCGTGAACTCAGTAAAAGCAGTCGCGGACATACAGCTTATTTTTTAGATGAACCAACAACAGGTTTGCATCTGGATGATATTAAACGACTGTTAGGGGTTTTGGATCGGCTGGTTAGAGCTGGTAATACTGTAATTATTATTGAACATAATCTGGAGGTCATTAAAAGTGCGGATTATGTGATTGATCTGGGGCCAGAGGGCGGCGATGGCGGCGGACAGGTGATTGCCGGCGGAACACCGGAAGAGGTTGCGGCAGTCAGCAAATCTTATACAGGCCATTTTTTAAAACGAATTTTTAACCCGGACAGGCTTTAAAATAAGAAAAACGGCTTCTCATTTTTAAAATAAGAAGCCGTTTTTTTTTGTTTTGTATAAATGTATTCTTAGTGACCAGCACCAAACAGAGCAGCTATTGCTCCGGCCTGAGGATGGGCATAAATCAGAATCAAAGATACAACCAGAGCATAAATACACAGTGATTCAATCATGGCAAGACCGATCAACATGGTAACAGTAACCTTACCTGAAGATTCGGGGTTTCTCGCGATTCCTTCTACTGCTGCTTTTAAACCAAGACCCTGACCAATACCGCAACCAAAAGCGGCAACTGCGATTCCAAAACCTGCGGCGGTAACACACGCGATAAAAAATTGTAATGCTTGAGCTTCCATATTCTACTCAACCTCCTTAATATGTGGTTAATAATAGGGCTTCTTCCATAAACCCATTCTGATTTAAATTATCGGTAAAAATTTTGTTTAATGAGCGTGTTCCATGGCCCCTGAAAAATAAATAATTGATAATAAAAAGAAAACAAAGGCTTGAACAAAGGCGACAAAGATACCAAGCGCCATAATCGGCAGAGGAGCAAAAAAAGCACCGGCCAGACCAAAAAGAATACCTAAAACAATTTCATGTCCCATCATATTTCCAAAAAGCCGAAATGAAAGGGAAAGAATTCTGGCTACATGGCCAATAATTTCAATGATAAAAATAAGGGGGCTCATCCACCAGACCGGTCCTAGAAAATGCTTTATATATTTGGCTCCATGATATTTAATTCCTATGATATGGGTAAAAACAACGACCACCAGAGCACAGGATCCAGTGGTATTTAAATTTGCAGTTGGTGGGAAAAAACCAGGAACCATTCCAATCAGATTACAGATAAAAATATAGAGAAAAAGCGTAGCCGCCAGTGGAAAAAGCCAGCGCCCCTCTTCTCCTACCGTATCCACCATAAAATTTTCAATACCGTCAATAACTACTTCAAATAAATTCTGGGAACCAGTTGGAACCATTTTTAGTCCCTTGGCAGCCAGAGCTCCAATAATAATTAAAATTGCCATGACAACCCAGGTATAGACCACCGGAGTATAGGTATGGGCAAAATGTCCCAGCCCGATAAACTCAAAAAGTTTGACAAAAAACAGATACGGATGTTCCATTCTTAAACCGCCTCTCTAAAAAAAAATAAGGTAAATTCCCTGATAGTTGCCATTATGATACTGACAACTACTAGCGAAAGCCCGACAAATAGACCCAAAGGATTTATTAAATGTTGAGAAATCAAAACAAATATAATTAAACCACTAACTGCAAAGCGCAGGTAATACTTGATTAGAATGGCATTATGGGATGCCAGGTTTGAAGGCTCTAAGGATTTTTTTAGGGTCCTTGCTAAAAGATGAAAGTTTATTGTTACAATAATTCCACCACAGATTATCCCAAGAGCAATTTTCACAGGAAAGAGAAAAAAACCCCCAATTCCTGAAAGCAGCAGCAGTGTCCAGTTGCTGCGGGTGATAAATGATACAAGTCTTTTTTGAATCATTATAATTTTCTGCTTTTTTTAATTGCCAGTCCGAGATTTTTATAACCAGCCAAAATTCCAAGTACCATAAAAATAAGTGTCATCCATGGATGCGTGCCAAACTGGCGATCAAGAAAAATACCCAGGCCCAGACCTATGAAAATTGAAAGAGCCACTGATAAACCAATACTGCTAAAATATGCCAGATCTTTTAAAGATCGTACAGTTTCTCTTTTCATAAATTCAAGGATGTTCTAATTTATAAAAAAATAAAATATTCGAGAACAAATATTTAAAAAAAATTTATAACATAAAGGGGCTGGATAGTCAATCTTAAAAATTTGGCTTAAATTTTCGGCTTATAAAAAATCCAGGTTGATGTCCTTTGTGTTAAAAACAGGGCCGTCAATACAAATATGTGGATATGAGGAGTTGTTATTGCCGGTTTTAAAGGCACATCCAAGACAAGCTCCCATACCACAGGCCATCAATGTTTCCAGTGAAATCTGGCAGTTAACCTTGTACTGCCCGGCTATTTTCGCGACTGCCGCCAGCATGGGCTCTGGTCCGCAGCTATAGATAATTTGCGGTGTATTTATTTTAAGCCTTTGTTCGAGCAGCTCGCTAACAAGACCTTTGGTCCCTCTGGTGCCGTCATCAGTGCTTATTTTAAGCCCCATGCCAAGGGTCCTGAAAACATCATAGTTTATCAGATCCCGGCTGGAACGGCCACCTAAAAAAAGAATGCTCTTATTTAAATTAATCTCATTTTTTTTTAAAAATTTTGCTAAAAAATGTAAAGGAGCTATGCCGATGCCGCCGGCAACCAGAAATATATCCTTCAAATCAGGCGCAAAAGAGAATCCTTTGCCAAGGGGACCTAAAAGGCTCAGGCTATCACCTGGTTGTAATCCTGCCAGCTGTCTGGTGCCGGATCCCACAACCCGATAGAGAATTTCAAGGCTGGTTTTTCCATCATCATTATTAATTTCATAAATGGAAAAAGGCCGCCTGAGAAGCGGGGAATTTTGTTTGGATGTGCCAAGCATTACAAACTGGCCTGGTTTTGCACCGGCAAATTCATTATCGCATTTAAGACCTATATGATAATAAGCTGCCTGGAGGTTATTATTCCATAAAATTATGGCTTTTTGCTGTTTTTTCATTAGAAAGCCTTAGTCCGATAATTGAAGCAAAACGGCCGGTTAAGTTTGCTCCGCGAAAAGAATAAAATAATTTACTGTTACATTTGGTGCAAATTCGGCTATTTATGATATTATAAGGCAAAACTCCGGCCTGTTCCAGTTGACTTCGGCTAATGGCCCAGAAGTTAAAACAATTTTCATTATTTTTATAAAGCCAGTACGACCTGGGAATCTCTTTTTGATAATTAATAAATTCAGCACAACACGGCCCAAGTGAAGGCCCGATACCGGCTAAAAGATCTGCCGGTCTGGTGCTAAAGCGGTTTTGCATGACAAAAATTATTTTACCGATAATATTTTGGATACTGCCTTTCCAGCCGGCGTGAATATTAGCCACGACTTTTTTGCTTTTATCAAATAACATAACGGCCTGACAATCAGCGGTTTGAATCAATAGATCGTGCCTGTTTTTACGGGTTATTAAAGCATCTGCGGACAAAGTACTGCGCCGCTTTTTTTCAGAGCTGAAATCATCCGGCCAGATAAGGTATTCAGATCCATGAACCTGGTTGATCTTTATAATCTTTTCAGAGCCCAAAACCTTTGCTGCCAGCCTTTGATTCTGTTTTATAATTAAAGCTGAATCAGAGGTTTGGTGTCCTATATTTAAACCAGCAAAATGGCCCTTGCTATATCCTCCCAATTTAAGAAAAACAGCATGTCTGACCTCCCTGAAAGCAGCAAGATGAGGAAATTGCAAATAAGCAGAGTTGTCTGAAATTTTAAAAATCATCTATTTATTTT
>JASFBJ010000316.1 GCA_030149585.1 Desulfobacterales bacterium
TATCATGGCTTTAGATACTTTGGGTGTCAATGTGATGCCGTTTATTGCCGGTGCAGGGGTGGCAGGGGTTGCAATCGGGTTTGCCGCCAAGGATACGCTTTCAAACCTGATTGCTGGAATATTATTAATCATAGACCGCCCTTTTGAAATTGGGGATCGAATCGAAGTCTGGAGCGCTCCTTCAGGCAGCGCCACATGGGGAGATGTGGTTGATATTGGGCTGCGGGCTACAAAAATAAAAACCACTGATAATATTATGATTATCATTCCTAATAATGAGATCATGAAACGGGATATTGTCAATTATACAATTAGTTCCACTAAAATCAGGGTCAGAATTAATATTGGGGTAGCCTATGATACGGATATTGATAAGGCTAAAAAAGTTATCAGCGAAATTGCTAAACAGGCAGACTGGATTGCAACTAGCCCACAGCCTAAAGTCGTGGTCAGAAATTTCGGTGATTCATCGGTTGATCTTCAGCTAAGAGTCTGGATTGATAATGCCAGAAAACGAATGGACACCATCTCGTTTATTACAGATCAGGTAAAAACCGCCTTTGACAAAGCAGGCATTGAGATTCCTTATCCCAAAAGAGATATTACTATTATCAATAAGGGCAATAAAATTCTTGCTTAAATAAATAAAAAAATATAAAAATTTAAGTTTTTATTGGCAATAATTAAATCATTATCTTCAGTATATTGAAAGATAAATTTATCTATTTATCAAAATGAAACTGTCTCTTAATAATATTGCTCAATCACTTGATCTTCCAGTCAACACTTTGGAACGTTGGATTCGTCAGGGTAGAATTCCAATCCAGCAAAGTACCAATGAATTTTTTTTTAATGAAACCAATTTAATAAACTGGGCAAAAAAACATAATCTGACCTTTGTCCTGCCGGAGCAAAAGCTGGGGGCCGCACCTATGGCTCATTTTTCAGAGACATTATATAATGCCCTGAAAATTGGTGGTATCTTTTATAATATTAAAGGAGACAGCATAGCCTCTGCTTTGCGATCCGTTGTTGATTTATTGCCCGGCCAGGATAATAAAAGCCGCAAACAGCTATACCGGAAATTATTGGAACGGGAGCAGTTAACCTCCACTGGAATCGGCAAAGGTGTGGCAATTCCCCATCCTCGAACTCCTTTAATGAAAGCTGATTTCTCACCATCCATAACAGTCTGTTTTTTGGACAAAGAAATTGACTTTCATGCTGTGGATGATAAGCTGGTTTTTGTACTATTTACTCTTTTAAGTCCTTCAGTAAAACTTCATCTACACCTTTTATCCCGCCTGGCTTTCTGCTTTCGGGATGATAATTTCATTGATTTTCTTAAAACTGCTCCTGTTTCTCAGGCTCTCTTGGCTTGGTTCGAGACTTTTGAGAAACAGCTTGACTCTTAGATAATTATTTAAATGAGAGCTTTTAACGCGCTTCGTCGCCCTGCCACATGGAAAATCTTTCGTTCTGATGATCGCCTTCTTTTGATTCTGATTGCTGTGATTGTAGGTACTTGCAGCGGGCTGGCTGCCCTTGTCCTTAATAATGCTTTAATAATTATTATAGGCAAACTGCATTATTTTCGTGATTTTTGGTGGATGATTATATTACCGGCCGCAGGCGCTGCTCTTTCATCTTTATTTCTTGAAAAAGTGGTTAAAGAAGGTGCCGGCCATGGAATTCCAGAGGTTATTTACAGTGTTTCCCGTTATGGTGGTTTGCTGCGACTGCGTTCAGCCTATTCCCGTTTGATTTCCAGCTTTTTGACTATCGGTTCCGGTGGTTCCGCGGGGCCTGAGGCCCCGGTTGTTATGAGCGGGGCTGCCATTGGTTCAAACATCGCCGGTTTTTTTCATTTAAATGACCGCCAGCGTGTGGCCCTGGTTGGATGCGGGGCAGCAGGAGCAATTTCGGCAATCTTTAATGCCCCTATTGCCGGGCTTGTTTTTGCTGTTGAAGTTATTCTGGGTGAATGGACGGCTATTAATATTATTCCAATTGCAATCGCATCAGTAGCTGGAACGGAAATCAGCCGGTTTCTACAGGGTAATCATATTGCTTTTGCTCATTTTAAATTCAATATCGGTCTTGTGGATATTTTGGCATCTCTTGGTTTAGCTGTACTTTGTGCCTTTGCATCGATTTTCTTGACCAGGACTCTGAAAATAATGCATACTGTCTCAACTCGCCTGGTTAGCAAATTATGGCTAAGGGCCGCAGCTGGAGGCTTCCTGGTCGGTATCATCGGCTTTTTTTTGCCGGATATTCTGGGAGAGGGCTATGAATCCATCAAAACCGTTATTGAAGGATCCTGTCAAAACGGAATTTTGCTGGTATTTTTAATTGTCCTGGCAAAAATTATCGCTACATCATTTACTCTGGGCTGGGGTGGGTCCGGCGGTATTTTTGCACCTTGTCTCGTAATCGGCAGCTTTGTGGGTATAGGATATTATCGTTTGATTTCATCTGTCTGGCCTCATCTGATTTGGGCTAACGAAGGTTGTTTCGGCCTTTTGGGAATGGCGGGGCTGATAAGTGGAATGATGCAGGCGCCCCTTACCGGAATTTTCCTGATTGTGGAGCTGACAGGCAGTTATGAGGCGATTTTGCCGCTTATTATCGTTTCTACGATTTCAACCACCCTGTGTCATTATATTGAGCCGGCTTCTTTTTATCTGAAAGAACTTGTAGAAAAAGGACAGTTGCTGAGACCAGGTACTGATGCCCGTGTTTTATCGGATTTAAGTATCGCTGAATTGCTTGAGAAAGATTGCATCAGTGTCAGACAGAATATGCTGTTAAAGGAGTTTATCAATATAGTTAAAAAATCTCATAGAAATTTTTTCCCGGTTGAAGATGAAAATAACGGCAGCTTTCTTGGTTTGATCCATCTGGATGATATCCGTCCCTATCTTTTTGACCAGGATATGTATAATATAGTTTTTGTAGGCCAGATTATGTCAAGCAATGTGGAAGTTGTAGCGCCTGAGGATGAGCTGCCGGATGTTTTAAATAAAATGGACAACCTGCATCTTTACAGCATGCCCGTGATTTCAAATGGCTGTTTTGTGGGAATGATTTCAAAAGCTACGCTTTTAGATCATTATCGAAATGAACTTAAAGTGCAAACCTATAAATAAAGAATATTAAGGAAAAATTTATATGCAAAATCTTTTTCATATTTTCAGAAATACTCCTTTTGGCAGGGAAACTCTTTTGCAGTCTATCTATTTTTGCAATTGTCTTGGCATTCAACCTGTTGTATATATACCTGAATTCACAAAATTTTTAATGTATTTTTCAAATGATGTGGTTCAAATTGATCTGGACGCGTCCTATCTGACTGCACCCAACAGCGCCAAGGCGCATGTCAATGAATTATTTGAAAAAGAAGGTCTTAAACCGGTTTTTTTGACTCCTAAAAATTTTACTGCCTCAACCCTGCCGGATATTCAGCCCGATTTTGATTTTATGTGCTGTCCTCGCAGTGTCAGTGATCTGTCGTCAAGAATTGGTCTTGGACATATTGGGCCCAAGGTAAGAAATATCATTAAGGCAGCAAGATTTCCAATATTGATTACCAGTCCTGTTTTTAAAAAGTGGAACAGTATTGCCGTGTTTTTCGGAGGTTCATCCAATGCTTTAAAAGCGCTAAAACTGGGATTGCGTGTTTCCAGAGAATCAGGTCTGCCTTTGGAAATATTTACCCAGGTTGAAAATAAATATAAAAAAAGCTATCAGGCGGTTATTGATAAAGAGGGTCTGACAGACGATATACGAAATTATGTAAAAAAATGGCATCTTTTTAAGGAAGGTAAATTTGAAGAAAATCTTTACCAGGTGCCCCATGATGCTTTAGTTATCATGGGAGCTTTTGGCCACGGATTTATTAGGGAAATCATATTCGGCAGCACAATGGAGATGATTCAATCCACCATTTCCAACAACCTTTTGATTGCGGGGCCAAATTATACAGCGAAACGTTAAGGGTTCGCACAAAAATAACTTTATATTTT
>JASFBJ010000090.1 GCA_030149585.1 Desulfobacterales bacterium
TTTTTGGATCGAATTGCATTCCAAATCACAAAAAAAAAATTATTGAAACCTGCCAACCAAAAAGCGTTGATTCGCTATATAAATGTTGTTCAGCGAGCTTTTAATCTGGATGCGGTTGAAGTTTATTCTGTTAATTCAAAACGATTGGCCATGGCAATAATGCCGGAACTGGAAAACCAGTATTTAGAGAAAGTGCCCACGGCCAACCTGCAAATCAATCAGGATTCAAAAGATATCAGCTCTGTTACAAATTTTCTTATGGCCGGTGAATTATTCAGAACTATTGGAACCGTTCCTTTTGGAGTAACTGGTGATAAGGTCAAGGCCCTTGTTGCTGTATCAATTCTTATTTCACCTGATTTATCGGCTGATATGGCCTCTATCTCCAGAGGTTTTGCGGAATATCAACAAATTAAACTCCTTAAAAGACCGATCCAGTTAACCTATTATATCACTCTTTCAATTGTGGCCTTACTGGTTCTGTTTTGTGCTGTGTGGTTTGGATTTTACCTTGCCAAAACCATTACCATTCCGATTATGGCCCTGGCAAAGGGAACCAGGCGGGTTGCTGAGGGTGATTTAAGTTTTTCCATTGATATTGTTGCTGATGATGCCATTGGCAGCCTGGTTGATTCTTTTAATAAAATGACTAAAGATCTTCGCATAGGCAGGGAACAACTGGAGCTTTCCTCCAGGCGACTGCGGGAACAAAATGTTGAGATAGAAGCCAGACGCCGATATATGGAAATTGTTTTGAAAAATGTGTCTGCCGGTGTTATTACTCTGGATGCTAAAGGAGTGATAACCACCTTTAACAAATCTGCTGAAAACATGCTCAGCATAAAAGCTGATAATATTTTAGATAATAACTATGAGAATGTTTTAACAGGTCCCCTGCTTAATTTATCAGCTGAAATAATGAATAATATTTCCAGCACTCGTGAGGATGCTGCTGAAATTCCCTTGCACCTCATAATTGATGGCCGCCCGCGTACTTACCTGGCTTATATAAATTCCCTTATGGATGATTTAGGGCAACATATGGGAATAGTAATGGTTGTTGATGATTTGACTGAACTGGAAAAAGCTCAACGAATGGCAGCCTGGCGGGAAGTGGCCCGCAGAATTGCGCATGAAGTTAAAAACCCTTTAACCCCGATTTCTCTTTCAGCTCAACGTCTTATACGCAGGTACTCAAAGCAGCTTAACGAGCCTGTTTTTGATGAATGTACCCGGATGATTATTGACCATGTGGAGTTAATTCGGAATTTGGTAAATGAGTTTTCCACCTTTGCTAAATTTCCAACTGCTGATCCAAAACCATGTGATCTTGTACTAATTATAGAAGAAACAATAGCCCTTTACAGGGAAGCGCATCCAAATATCGATTTTGGCATAAGTATTGCTGATATAATTCCTATCTTAAACCTGGATCGTAGGCAGATCAAACAGGCCATGATTAATTTAGTCGATAATGCAGTAGCTTCCATTAGAAAAGAGGGATTTATCAAGATCAGCCTGAGCCATGATCCTATTTTAAAGCAGGTACGGATTGAAGTGGAGGATAATGGCATTGGCATAAACGATGATGATAAAACACGTCTTTTTGAGCCTAATTTTTCTACAAAAACTGCGGGCATGGGTCTGGGCCTGACTATTGTCAGCTCTATTATTGCAGATCATAACGGCACAATTGGAGTTCAGGATAATAAACCTCAGGGTGCCCGTTTTGTAATTGAATTGCCGGTCGGTTAGATTATTTAATAAAAGTTTAAGGAGAGTAAATTCATGTTTCCAACCCTTTTAATCGTTGATGATGAAGTTTCTATTTTAAAATCCTTAGGCGGGCTTCTCATGGATGAAGGATTTGAGGTGCTGACAGCCTTAAATGGTTATGAAGCTTTGAAAATATTAGATCAGGAATCCCCGGATCTTGTTTTGCTGGATATTTGGATGCCTGGTATTGACGGGATTGAAACATTGATTGAAATAAAAAAAAATAATCCCTTTCTTCCGGTAATTATCATTACCGGACACGGCAATATTGAAACCGCTGTTAAAGCTACCAAACTGGGCGCCTTTGATCTGATTGAAAAACCTCTATCAATTGACAAGGTGATTGTTGCAATTAATAATGCGCTTAATTTCAGGCAGCTGGAAGAGGAAAACCGCTATTTACGCAAAAAAAATATTGAAAAACACTCTATTGACGGCAACAGCCCTGCAGTTTTGAACCTGAAAAAACAAATCCAGATTATTGCCGCCACTGATTCCTGGGTTTTGATTAAAGGTGAAAATGGCACAGGAAAGGAACTTGTAGCCAGAACGATTCATCATTTTAGCGATCGGGCGGAAAATCCTTTAATTGACGTTAATTGCGCTGCTATTCAGGAAGAGTTGATAGAAAGCGAACTTTTCGGCCATGAAAAAGGGTCATTTCAAGGAGCTGTTTCCAAAAAAACCGGCAAATTTGAACTGGCCGGCCAGGGAACCCTGTTTTTTGATGAAATCGGAGATATGGCTTTAAAAACCCAAGCTAAAATTCTGCGAGTTTTGCAGGAACGGCAATTTCAACGAGTCGGCGGCAGCCGGGTCATTCATTCCAATGTCAGAGTTATTGCGGCGACCAATAAAGATCTGGAGCAAGAGATTAAAAATGGTAATTTTCGTGAAGATCTTTTTTATCGTTTGAATGTTGTTCCCCTTGAAGTACCCCCCTTGCGGGAACGGAGCCAGGATATCCCTTTGCTGGTAGAAAAATTTTTGGCTGAATTTGCAAAAAAAAATGGGCGAGGTAAACAAACCATGAAAGAAAAAGCCGCCAGGCTGTTGACCAAATACTCCTGGCCCGGTAATGTCAGGGAATTGAAAAATATAATTGAAAGGCTGAGTATTATGGTAAGTGCCGAGATTATAACAGTTGATGATATTCCAGCGCCTTATAATCCCAAAATTCGTCAAAAGAGAAACAGTGTCCCTTGTTTCAATATGGATCATCTAAAAGAAGCACAAGCCGCCTTTGAGCTGGAATTTATTCAGCATAAAATTAGCAGGTACGATAATGATATTAATAAAACAGCTAAAATAATCGGCGTTAAGCCGGCCTATATTAAAGCAAAATTAAAATAACATTTTTTGATTTTTCCGAATCTTCAGGCTTGAGAGTTTTTTGAGAATTATCATTTGAGAATTATTAGTGGAAAATTAAAAGGCAGAAAGATAAAAGCAGTGCCTGGGTTTTCAACCAGGCCTACTTCCGACAGGCTGCGGGAAACAATATTTAATATTATAGCAGGGCATGTCCCAGGCTCAGTTGTTCTGGATCTGTTTTCCGGCACAGGGGCATTGGGCATTGAGGCAATCAGCCGCGGCGCTAAACAAGTCTGTTTGATCGATAATTCTATTGCTGCAATCACAACTATTAAACAAAATCTTGCTATTTGCAATATCTTGTCGCAGGCTAAAATATTGAAATGGGATATCAGCAGAAATCTAAACTGTTTAGGCAATTTTGATTTTATGTTCGACCTTGTCTTTATGGATCCTCCCTATGCTAAAGGACTTATCAAACCAGCTCTTATTAATTTATGCAAAAGCGGGTCATTGCTGGACAAGGCACTGATAATTATTGAGCATAATGACCAGGAGGCTTTTAAAGAATCTTTCTCTAATTTCTCATTAAAAAATCAAAAAAAATATGGGAAAACCCTTGTCTCGTTTTTTCAATACATGCTATAAATTTTCGGATAATTAATTATACGAATTTGAGTTTGAAAATTTTCTGTAAACAAAATATGCATAGGAACGGGGACGAAATAACTTCTACAAGTAGGCGCACAGATTTAGGTCAGGTTTGTTCGATATAAAAGTACAAAAGTTGCAGGAATAGCGAGCTATTTCAAGATTTTTGTACTTTTAGATCGGGCAAAGATGGCCTGAAGCTGTGATGCATAGTTGGGGAAGTTAATTCGTCCTCGTTCCTTAAAATAATGAGGAGTAAACTGAATCTATGCAACGAATTGCTATCTATCCTGGAACATTTGATCCTGTAACCAACGGACATATTGATATTGTAAAAAGAGGTCTTAAGCTTTTTGATAAAATAATTATTGCAATTTTACATAATCCAGAGAAAAAAACACTTTTTTCAGTTAAAGAACGCATCGAGATGCTTAGCATAAGCATGCAGGATTTTTCTGGAATTGAATTTGATACATTTAACGGTTTACTTGTGGATTATGCAAATTACCGTAAAGCGCACGGGATTTTGCGAGGGATGCGGGCTGTTTCCGACTTTGAATATGAATTTCAGCTGGCCCTGATGAACCGCAAGCTCAATCGGGATGTTCAAACGGTTTTTTTAATGACTGGTTTGCGCTGGATTTTTACGAGCTCTTCAATTATCAAGGAAGCGGCTTCTTTTGGCGGTGATATTGAAGATATGGTGCCGCCGATTGTTTCAGTAAAATTAAAAGAAAAATTTGCAAATATAGCAAAAAATAAGACTGCTATGGATATTCGCAATTGACTTGATACTGTTTTAACCTATATTGATAATAAAATTGTATCAATATCTAATGCTTAGGGCCTAATGCTCAGTGCCCAATGCTCAGAGAATTCTCATTGGAGACGCCAATGGCCAAACAAAAATTAAAAGAACATCGTATCAATCGGGAGTGGTGTAAAGGATGCGAAATATGCGTTGAATTTTGCCCTAAAAATGTGCTGGCAATTGATAAACAGGGCAAAGTGGTTGCCCTGCGGCCCGAAGATTGTATTATTTGTAAAATGTGTGAGCAGCGATGTCCTGATCTGGCAATTGAAATCATAACTGAATAAGGCGTTGTTATGGAAAATAAAATAAAATTTGTCCAGGGTAATGAGGCCTGTGTTGAAGGTGCACTGTATGCGGGACTTGATTTTTTTGCAGGTTATCCAATTACTCCTTCAACGGAAATTGCTGAAATTTTGTCAGCTCGATTACCTCAAAAAGGTGGTAAATTTATTCAGATGGAAGATGAAATCGCTTCCATGTGCGCTATTATCGGCGCCTCATTAACCGGCAAAAAGGTGTTGACCGCAACCAGCGGCCCTGGGTTTTCATTAATGCAAGAGTCCCTTGGCTATGCCATTATGACTGAAATCCCCTCTATAATTGTAAATGTTCAGCGGGGAGGGCCCTCAACTGGAATTCCTACCCATGTTAGTCAGGGAGATGTAAATCAGACCAGGTGGGGGACACATGGGGATCATGCTATTATTACCATGACCGCCTCTAATCACCCGGATATCTTTTTAGTCACGGTTGATGCTTTTAATATTGCTGAAACCTATCGGACACCGGTGGTTCTTTTATTTGACGAAGTGGTCGGGCATATGAGGGAAAAACTGATCATACCCGAACCTGGAAAAATTCCACTGGTTGAAAGGCTTCGAACATCAGTGCGAGACGGGACTGACTATCATCCCTATCTTGCCCGCGAGGACGGGCGCCTGCCCATGTCTGATTTTGGAGGTGTTCACCGTTATAATGTGACTGGTCTGGCGCATGATATGTGGGGTTTTCCAACTGATACTCCCAAAGTGGCTCATGGATTACTGCGTCATCTGGTGGATAAAATTGAAAACAACGTAAATAAAATTGCCCGCTATAAAGAATTTTATCTGGAAGACGCTGATCAAATTTTAATATCTTACGGGGCTTCAGCCAGATCTGCTTTGCATGTGGTAGAAAATCTGAGAAAAAAGAATCAAAAAATAGGCCTTCTGGAGCTGCAAACCCTCTGGCCTTTCCCTTCTGCCATAGTAAGAGAAAAATGTTTAAAGGCTAAATATATTGTGGTTGTTGAGATGAATATGGGGCAGATACGCACATCAGTTCAAAATGCAGTGGAACATCCGGAACGGGTTTTTCTGGCAAACCGAATTGATGGCGTTATGATCAACCCAACAGATATTAAAAATATTTTAAGATTGATCAAGGGACAGGGAGTCTGACTTATGGCAGTTAAAGATTTTATCAGAGAAAGATTTTTTCCTCACCTTTGGTGCCCTGGCTGCGGACATGGTATTGTGATGAATAATATGATTCGCGCCATTGAAAAACTGGGAGTGAGCAAAAATGACATCGTCATGGTATCCGGTATTGGTTGTTCTTCCCGCATAACCGGATATCTTGATTTTCATACTTTGCACACCATTCACGGCCGGGCTCTGGCTTTTGCCACAGGAGTTAAAATGAGCCGGCCTGAACTTAATGTTATTATACCCATGGGTGACGGAGATGCCCTTTCAATCGGCGGTAACCATTTTATCCATGCTGCCAGAAGAAATATAGATATCACGGCCATTGTCATGAATAACAGGATCTATGGTATGACCGGGGGGCAGTATTCGCCTCTGTCCGGCTTTGGGATTAACGCAACAACAGCGCCATATACAAGCATTGATAATGATTTTGATGTGGTTAAACTGTCGATTGCGGCAGGTGCCAGCTTTGTAGCCCGCACCACCACTTACCATGTTAAACAGATGGCGGATATTATTGCTCAGGCTATTTTGCATAAAGGTTTTTCAGTGGTTGAAATAATGTCTCAATGTCCAACTTATTTTGGCAGAAAAAACAAACAGGGCAATGCCGTTGAAATGATTAATTCATACAGGATCAATACTACTCCCAAAGGATCGAAGGCTAAAAAGGAGAATCCCTCCCTGATAGAAAGGGGTATTTTTATTCAGGAAGAACGGGCTGAATATTGCAAAGAATATGATAAAATCATCCAACGGGCAACAAAAGGAAATAAATAATGACAAGATGCCGTATTGTATTTTCAGGTTCAGGGGGGCAGGGAGTTATCACAGCGGCTATTATTCTGGCTGAGGCAGCTGTTTTATACGATAATTTGATAGCTGTTCAGACCCAGGCATACGGAGCAGCAGCAAGAGGAGGCTCAACCCGTTCCGACGTTATTATTGCTGATACTAAAATAAACTATCCCAAGGTAACCCAGCCAAATATACTTGTTTGTCTGACTCAGGAATCCTACTCAAAATTTTATTCAATTATCAGGCCTGGTGGTCTTTTAATTACAGATTCCCGTTATGTTCAAACACAAAAAAGAGTGGATGCCCGACAAAAAGAAATTCCGATTTATGAAACTGTAATGGAAAAAATCGGCAAGCCCATTGTTTTTAACATTTGTATGCTCGGGACTCTGCTGGGAATCACCGGCCTTGTCACTCCGTTTTCAATTCAAAAAGTGTTGGAGAATCGTATCCCACCCGAATTTCTTGAACTAAACCAAAAGGCCCTGAAAATTGGTTTGGCAATGGGTAAAAAATATAGTGATTAATTTTTTTTATTCAGTGCAAATATTTATGGGCTGTTCTTTTAAACATAGTTACCGGCAAATTAAACACTGAGGAGAAAAATACTATTAATGGATGCCGATAAGCCCTTATATAACAGCAGACTTTTCAAAATTTACCTGGAATATATAAAAACGGAATATCCGGATCTGGCTGTTGAAGAAATTTTGCAATATGCCAAAATGACCCTTTATGAAGTGGAAGACAAGGGGCACTGGTTCAATCAGAAACAGGTTAACCGTTTTAACAAAATCCTGACAGCGAAAACAAAAAATCCACTGATATCACAGGATGTGGGCCGTTACGCGGCATCTTCAAAGGGTATGAGTTTTGTTAAACAATTTGTCCTGGGAATGGTCAATCCTGCCACTGCATACCTGTTGCTGGATAAAAGTTATAAATTATTAAGCCGGGCAGCTATAATAAAAACCAGAAAATGTGGTTCATCCAAAATCGAAATTATTGTTACACCCAGGCCGGGAGTTAATGAAAAACCACATCAATGTTTAAATCGGACCGGCATTTTTGAAGCACTTGCCAAATATTTTACTCAAAACTATGCTAAAGTTGAACACCCAAAATGCATTCACAGGGGCGATGCCAATTGCAAATATATTATAACCTGGGATAAAACCCCGTCTATAATTTTTAAAAAAATTCGTAACTGGCTTTTGCTCACGGAAATTCTTTTTATAATACCTCTTATAATTTTTCTGCCTTATTTTACAGCCATAAGCTCAATTTCTGGTATAACCGCCCTGATTTTTTTACTGGATCATTTTGCTGCATCAACCGAGAAGAAAGAACTTAAAGAAACCATTAGCAGCCAGGGCCAGGCAGCCAAAGAAAATTTACAGGAAATCAATTTGCGTTATCATAATGCAATGCTGGTCCAGAAGGTCGGCCAGGCAAGCGCGTCAATTTTTGAGGTTAAGCAGCTTGCCGAAACCGTTCTTGCCAATATAGCAAAACATCTGGATTTTGATAATGCTTTGATAATGATGCCTGATCCCAACAAAACAAGGCTGCTCTATACTGCTCAATATGGTGCAAATCCAGTATTCAAGAAATTTCTCAAGCAGCTTAGGATTCCTTTGAACAAGAAGAGTGTTCCAGCCAGGTTTCTTTCCCTTGTTTTTATCCGTAAAAAGCCTTTTATCATAAATGATATTGACAAAATAAAGTCCAAATTACCTGATGCTGCTTATAAGATAATGATAAAAAACAGGCTCAGGGCATTTATCTGTGTTCCAATTATTTATAAAAAAACTGCCCTTGGCATTATGATTGTGTCTAATCAAGACACCCGGAGACGTTTTACTGAAAGTGAAATAAATTTACTGCAAGGAATTACTTCCCATATTGCAGTTAGTATTATAAATGCCCGCATTTTTCAAAAACTTCATGAAAGCAGGGAACGCTATCGAAACCTTTATGAAAACGCGCCCCATGCGTATTTTACAATCAGCGCTGTTTCAGGACTGATTTTAGATTCCAACCCAATGGCGGCAAATCTTACAGGATATACCCGGGAAGAATTAAATGGCAGCAAATTTATTCGTTTGATAGCTGATTCCCATCAGAATAGTGCCAAAATAAAAGAGATTAGAGCCACTTTTTTTAAAAAAAAATCCCTGCATGATATGGAGTTGCAAATTCAACAAAAGGATGGTTCTTATATTTGGATCAGTTTATCATTGGAACCTATCTTTGATAATCATTCCAATCTTGTTGAGGCACGGGTTTTGATGATTGATATTTCCGGGCGGAAAGGTCTTGAAAATCAGCTTCGCCAGGCCCAGAAGATGGAGGCTATCGGAACTCTGGCTGGTGGCGTAGCTCATGATTTAAATAATATTTTATCCGGTGTTGTAAGTTATCCTGAATTATTGCTTCTTGATTTAGATCCTGCCAGTCCTTTTAGTGATCCTCTCAAAAAAATTAAAAAATCAGGAGAAAAAGCAGCTGCTGTTGTGCAGGATTTATTAACTCTTGCCAGGCGTGGTGTTGCTGTAAAAGAGGTAGTTAATTTAAACAGCATTATGATTGACTATTTAAAAAGTCCTGAATATGAAAACCTTTTATCACTACACCCCAGGCTTGAGGTTGAGACAGATATTAATTATGATTTGCTCAATATCATTGGTTCTCCGGTTCATATCTCCAAAATAATCATGAATCTGATATCCAATGCTGCTGAAGCCATGCCAACAGGTGGTCTGATTAAACTTATAACTCATAATCAATATATTGACTGCCCAAAAGATGAAACCGCTTTTCTGCCGGAAGGGGATTATGTTGTGCTTATTGTGGTTGATCAAGGTTTTGGAATAGCTAAGGAAGATCTGGACAGAATCTATGATCCTTTTTATACCAAGAAAAAAATGGGGCGCAGCGGAACCGGTCTTGGCATGGCTGTTGTCTGGGGATCGGTTAAAGATCATAATGGTCACATTGAGGTCAGCAGTAAATTAAATAAGGGAACTACATTTACAATTTATATACCAGCTACCCGGGAGAGTCTCACAAAGGACAGTCCGCCTGAAGCGCCTGCTGATTATATGGGAAACGGTGAAACAGTACTTATTGTCGATGATATGCAGGATCAGATGGAAATTGCCTCCAATATGCTGAAAAAACTGGGGTATTCGGTAAGTGCTGTCTCAAGCGGTGAGAAAGCCCTGGAATATGTAGCAAAAAATAGCCCGGATATGGTTGTTCTGGATATGATAATGGAACCTGGAATGGATGGGCTTTCAACTTATAAAAAGATTCTCAATTTTCATCCAGGGCAGAAAGCAATTATTACCAGCGGCTATTCTGAATCAAGCAGAGTAAAAGAAGCTTTACGTCTTGGGGCGGGAACCTACATCCGCAAACCCTATATGCTGAAAAAACTTGGCAAAGCACTTCATGACGAATTTGCAAGACAGCCTCAAACCAATAAAAAACATCAAATAAAACAGTGCTGACCAGGGATATTTCAACCATGCCTGATTGGGCTGGGTTATATATTCACATTCCGTTTTGCATAAAAAAATGTCCATATTGTGATTTTTATTCCACAGTTGATCTTAGTTTGAAAAATGATTTTTTAAAATCATTAAACAGAGAAATTATACTTCGCAAAACCAGTCATAGCATTGATACCCTGTACTTTGGGGGAGGAACCCCTTCTCTTTTTGAGCCGGAAATAATCAAGACAATTATTGAATCTTTGATGAATTCTTTTCATTTTTCCTTAGGCAGTGAGATAAGTATGGAGGTGAATCCAGGCACTGTTGATTCAGACAGGCTGGCAGGTTATAAAAAGGCAGGCATTAACCGGATTAACATTGGAGTGCAATCATTTCATGACCGGAATCTTAATTTTCTGGGCCGGATTCATTCAGCCGAATCAGCCAGACACGCCTTATTAAACGCTCGAAAGGCGGGTTTTGAGAATATAGGCATTGATCTGATCTACGGCATTCCTGAACAAACCAAAGCCAACTGGCTGCAGGATCTTGAAGCAGCCGAAGCAATGCAGCCTGAGCATATAGCCTGTTATATGCTGACCTGGGAACAAAACACCCCTTTATTTATTCAGCGGAGTCAAGGCCTTGTGACTGCGCCTGATGATCAGGTTTTGGCTGATTTTTTTATAATGGCCAACGAGTTTTTGCAGAATCATGGATATGAGCATTATGAAATCTCAAATTTTGTCCGAATTTCCAAAAACAGCAGTTTGAATTTGCGTTCTCGTCATAACTGCAAATACTGGTCATTAAAGCCATATATGGGTTTTGGCCCGGCAGCCCACTCTTTTGAAGCACCGCAGCGAAGCTGGAATCATTATTCCCTGAAACGCTATATAGAAGATCTTCAGGCAGGGCATTTGCCTGTTGCCGAGGTGGAAACTCTAAACAGGGAAGAAAGCATGACCGAAGCATTATACCTGGGACTAAGGCAATCTACAGGCATTATTTATGATAAATTCAACAACCGGTTTCAGATGGACTTTCAAAGCTTTTTTAACAAGCCATTAACACTGCTCCAGGAAGATGCCTGCTTGACTGTCAGTAGTACAGGATGCATTCCAACTCTCAGAGGCTGGCAATTTCTTGACAGTATAATACACCAGTTTCTGGCGGTCTTATAAAAACCACTTTAGTTAGAAAACATTGCTTTTACAGTCATGCAGCCGGCTTTTTCCAGTCCATCTCCACATACTTGTTGGCAAGCTGCCATAAGCGGCGGAGCACAAGTCGTTAAAGTTTAGGAACGAGGACGAAATAACTTCCACAAGTAGGCGCACAGATTTAGGTCAGGTTTGTTCGATATAAAAGAACAAAAGTTGCAGGAATAGCGAGCTATTTCAAAATTTTTGTACTTTTA
>JASFBJ010000317.1 GCA_030149585.1 Desulfobacterales bacterium
TATTAATGACCCCGCGTATGGTCTTGGATTATTTAAAAATGACGAGGAATAGCCGTTGCGCAGCAAAAGCTTAAAAATTAGAACAAATTTACCGTGATAGCTTCTCTGAAGTCGGATTTTTACTCTGTGGTTAAAAAGAAAAAAAGAATGGTATTTTTTTTAATTGCAATATTATCTTGTCTTTTAAGGGCATTTGTTGTAAATGGTAAATAGTTTTTTAATATATAATTCTGATTAGTATCAGAATATATCTCGACCAATACCTGAAAAAATTTATAGAATACTGTGACTGGGTGGGATTTCCAATGCAGTTATCTCCGGTTATTCTTGAGCGTTTCAAATCGCTGCTTGTAGAGCAGCCAGGCACCTCAACACTTAAAATTGCCAACTTATTTTTGCGCGAACCCTTAGCTCAAGGCGACTTTTTGAACAACTCCCAAAATATTTACATGAAGGGAAAGCTTTAAAGCGTTTTCCAAGGCTGAAAACATTTGAGGCATAAATGAGCCAAATTCAGCATTCCATAGAAGAAAATTGTCATATCATATTTGACAGTATTGAAGAGGGCGTCTTTACGGTTGATTTGCATTGGTGCATTACTTCATTTAATCAGGCGGCGGAAAAAATTACAGGGATATCGAGGGAAAAGGCAATTGGACGGCCATGTTTAGAAATTTTTTGTACCAATGTATGTAAAACAGATTGCATTCTTCGCAAGGTATTAAATACCAATAAACCGGTTGTTAATATGCCGGTTTACATAATCCGTTCTGATAAAAAACGCATTCCCATCAGCGTTAATGCTACGATATTAAAAAATCGCAAAGGCCATATCATTGGTGGTGTTGAGACTTTCAGGGATTTATCCGATCTTAGTAAGTTGCAAAAATCTTTTCACAAGCAGCACTCTCTTGGAAATATTGTAAGCAAGAATAAAAAGATGCTCGAAATTTTTTCAACCCTTCTTTTAATTTCAGAAAGCGACTGCACCGTGTTAATAGAAGGGGCAACAGGCACGGGAAAAGAATTACTTGCCAGAGCGGTTCATAATAACAGCCCACAAAAAAATGGTCCTTTTATACCGGTCAATTGTGGGGCACTGCCCAATACCCTTATAGAATCAGAGCTTTTTGGATATAAGGCAGGTGCATTTACTGATGCTAAAACAGACAAACCAGGTCGTTTTGAACTTGCCCAGAACGGGACTATTTTTTTGGATGAGATCGGGGATATTCCCCGGTCCTTGCAAAATCGTCTTTTGCGAGTTCTTGAAGAAAATGTTTATGAGCCTTTAGGTTCCATAAAATCTACCAAGACCAACGCCAGAGTCGTAGCTGCAAGCAATATAGAACTGGGTAAACTGGTTGAAAAAAACAAATTCAGGGAGGATTTGTATTTCCGAATTAATGTAATGAAGCTGACCCTGCCTAAACTTGTAAAACGAAAGGAGGACATCCCTCTTTTAGTGGATCATTTTATCCAACGTTTTAATCATGAAAAAAAAAGAAAAATTTCCGGCATCACCCAGGAGGCATTGGCTGCATTGATACTTTATGACTGGCCCGGCAATATACGCGAGCTTGAAAATGCAATTGAACACGCTTTTGTACTCTGCCGAGAAGAGCTTATTTGCCTGCGACACTTGCCGGATGAGCTTTTATCAAAGATTAATATCACCTTTGCTGCAACAGGCACTACCCTAAAAGAAATTGAGAAAAACGCTATTTTCCAGGCCCTCCAGAAAAATAATTGGAAAAGAGCTGTAACAGCCAAGGAGCTCGGAATCAACAAAAACACCCTTCGCCGCAAAATCATATGCTACGATATTAAGATGGAATAAACGAGGTATAAGGTATGACAAAAAACAAAGAAAATAAACAACAAGGTTTAACCGTACTAACCCCGGAAGATCATTTCTTTTTTGAGTGTCATCAAGGCCTTGATTGTTTTACACGATGTTGTCGAAATATCACTATTTTTCTAACACCGTATGATATTCTTCGTATGAAAAATGGCCTCAAAATGTCGTCAGAAGATTTTTTATCCACTTATACCGCAACTCTTGTCGGCGATTCAGGGTTGCCTGTAGTTGCATTGAAAATGCAGGACGACGAAGAGAAAAGCTGTCCGTTTGTTACGTCAAAGGGATGCAAAATATACGAGGACAGGCCATGGTCTTGCAGAATATATCCGCTAAAACCTGAAAGCACCAAAATAACCGAGAAGTCTGAAAAAGAATATTATTCTGTCATGGATGTTTCTTTTTGTCTCGGTCTATCCGAGGATAAGGTTTTAACTGTCAAGAAGTGGAAGGAGGAGCAGGGTATTTCCATTTACAGGGCAATGGAAAACTTTTTTAAAAAAATTACGATGAACGAATTCCTTAGCAATAAAAAAATTAGCAATAAAAACATTCAGGACATGTATTATATGGCCTGTTATGACCTGGATCGTTTCAGGCGTTTTGTATTTGAAAGCAAATTTTTAAAGCTATTCGAAGTAAAGCCGGAAACTATGGAAAACCTAAAGAAAGATGATGTGGAACTTTATAAATTTGCAATGAGATGGCTTGAATACGGTCTACTTGGACAACAAGTGCTCAAGGTAAAACCGGATGTAATAAAAGCCAAAAAACAGGAGACTGGAATCGAATGATAGATCAGGCTTTGATGCAACCCATACCGGATCAGGCATTTCGGTTTGCCTGCAATAAGGCCTTGCCCTGCTTCACGAAATGTTGTGCCAATCTTAATCTGGTGTTAACACCTTATGATATACTTCGTCTTAAAAACAGGCTCAACCTTTCATCTGAGGAATTTTTAGAAAATTATACCACAAGTTATGTTGATGAAGCTTATGGTGTTCCGGTCGTCAAGCTAAAAATGAATAATGATGAAACACGGCGGTGTCCTTTTGTGAGCCACGAGGGTTGTACTGTCTATGAAGATCGGCCAGGCGCCTGTCGTCTTTATCCTCTTGGACGGGCCGCCTCGAAAATATCCGAGCGGCACCCTGCTGGAGAGTATTATTTTGTTGTAAAAGAATCTCACTGCCTCGGGTTTAATGAAAAAAAGGATTGGACGGTTAAAGAGTGGATTATTAATCAGGGGATGGATGAATATAATATTATGAATGATTCTTTCATGAATATCACGGCAGGCAGGCAGGCAAAAACCATCAAGGCTCTAAGCGACCAGCAGTTACAGATGTATTATATGGCCTGTTACAGCCTGGATGAATTCAAACGTTTTGTATTTAAAACAACTTTTTTGGATAAGTTTGATATTACTCAAGATGTTCAAAAACATATCAAAACAGATGAAATTAAACTAATGGCGTTTGCCTGTCAATGGCTTAAATTTTCTCTATTTGGAGAAAAAACTATTCCAATTAACAACCATTACCGTGCATAAAGCTCTTACTCAATAATATTATCTTTCAGGGCATCATAAGACCATACTGGTATGGGTACACCTTTATTTGTATCAGGATCTATACGGCAACGATAAGATGCCTTGGTTGCCTGTTGTTCCCACACCCTTTCCCAGCCCTGAATAAAATAGGAACATTCGTCATTAAAACAAATATAAAAAAATTCATCGGGCCAGGTAGAAGCAATGGGAACTCTCCATTTTTTCATCTCCTGTCCGCAATGAGGACATAATGGTGCTTTCTTGTCTGACATCTTTTTATCTTACTCCATTAAAATATATTATAAAAGAAAGGATAGCTTATGACTACGATTATAGAAAAAAACAATATCACCCCTGACCATTACAAAGCAAGCCTGGAAAATGGATCGCTGGTTATAAAACCTTTTTGCTCCTGTGGTAATTCTCTTGATGAGGATTATTTCTGTGACAAATGCAACAGAAAGTGTAGTTGCCACCAAATCGTCTGTGATAATGAAAACACCCTGAAACTGGTTAAAAATTACATCAAGAAATCATCCCAGTTTTCAGCATTTAAAATC
>JASFBJ010000091.1 GCA_030149585.1 Desulfobacterales bacterium
GTGATTTTAAAATGAGTCTGACTATTTGGCAGCGAAAAAGTCATTGCCACTTCCTGTCCTTTGGAAAAAAAATCTCTTGATTCAATAAACACGCCGCCATTACTTAAATCCTGAATAAAATCCCGGTAAACTCTATCTTTAGTCGAATAATCCACAGAAATCAGACAGGGTATTCTTTCATCCCCTCTTTTTTCTTCCTTTTGCCAATCATTTAGCAAATCCAAAAGGCGCTTTTTCTTTTCATCTGAAATAGTTTTAATTAAATCAGTAAGTTGATCCTCAACCTGGCTTTTTTCATTTAATTGGTGATCATCTTCCATAGAATTTTCCTTTTTTTTAAATCTTTTTAAAATAATTTAAAATTTTTGCAGATAATTGTCAACATATAGATTGCCCCAAGTCAGGGCTCTTTTCCATGCCAAAATCCCCCTGACTGATAAAAATTCCAATAAAAATCATGAAAGCGGCTGCAACCCCCCACCATTATCGGCAAAATAGCGCATACCATGCCGGCCATGGATGCGGCTGTGTTTTCAAGAGCTATGGCTTCAAAGATAAAATAGAGGCATGGTTCACAGATCGCCATAAATAAAAAATATTTATAGTCCCCCTTTTCTGTAGCGTAAACCTGAAAATATTGGAATAAAAAATAAAAAAATAATGGAAGCTATGGCCATACGGCCGAAAATTACCACCATTGGATCATAAGTTCGAAAAGCGATTTTTAGAGCAATAAAAGAGCTGGACCAAAGAACCATGGCAAAAATAAGGCTCAGCCGGGGAATCATATAAGATCTCTTCATTATATCTATATTCTATTTTGATGATATTATTTTTTGGCAACAGCATAAACGCCGCGCCTAATGGCTGCAATCTTTTCGTTTTTGGTTAAACGATATAATATATTATGAATCTGCTTTACATTCAGGCCTGTTTTTTCCCTGAGTTGCGAAATCTCTACTCCTTTTCGTGACCTTTTGATAATTTGCAAAACTGAATCCACAGCAGTTACAGGAGAGTTTTTCTTCTTTTTTACTGAATAAACCCCTCTTGCAACCCTCTCAATTTCACCGCTTTTACAGGCACGCGCAATTATATACCGAATTCTCGATCTTTTAATCTTTGTCTTTTGCTCTATGGCCGGCACGCCAATACCTTTTTCAGATTTTTTTACCATCATAAGAACTGTTTCAGGTTCATCAAGAGGATTAAGCTTTTTATCCTTTCCCTTATAAATTCCACGGGAGACTCTTTCAAGCACACCTTTTTTATAGGCATTATAGATAATGGAGCGAATTTTAGCTGCATCCAGACCTGTTTTGGCCCTTAATTCAGGGAGACCGATTCCTTTCTTCGAGTTTTTCAGAATATCAATAACTGTTTTGCCGGAAATTTCCAGCACTTTTTTCTTTTGCCTGTCCCCTGCCCTGGATTTAGACTTTTTGGAAGTTGATGCTTCTTTTTTTTCAAAATCAGGCTGATCTTCCATTATTATGCCGAACACATCACCAAGATCTGAATCATCAATAACTCGCTGGTCTGTTTTTTCGGCTTTTTCAAGAAGCCTGTCAGTAGTTTTCTTTACTACCTCTAAAACAAGATCATCCATCTTTACTTTGCGCAGTTTAAAAAACAGGGAGGGGTCTTCGTCAAGTCTTGCCCCAATACCATAAAGCGTTGCAGCTACATGTTTGCACATAGACGCCCAGTCAGGACAGCTGCAATCAAAAGAAATTTCTGCAGGAGATGGAAAAAATCCTTTTCCCTGAGCAGTAAATATTTCGCTGAGCGCTTTTGGGAATTTGCCGGCCAGAAGGTCATGAAGAGAATCAATTTTTCCAGTACAGTCTCTTTTTATTTCCTTCCAGTTTTTTTTATTCAGAGCCTTAATCTTTATATTCACTGAATATGGTCTGGAAGTCGAGCCCTGCACAAGGGCCGAAATTTCACCAGGCTTTATTTGAAGATCAAGGACAGCGCTATGGCGCACATAACTGCGCCCCCTTCCTATCCTGTTTGCATAATCGGCATATCTTTCAAGATTGGTATTCCAGGCCTTGCCCCACCATGTTACAGCAAGAGATTTGCCTTTGATAATAACCGGCTTAATATTTGGATCTTTCTTTTTAAGCTGTTTTAATTTTTTTTCAGCCTTGGCCTTTTTCCGGGCAACCGACACATATGGTGCATATCCCCAATATCCCATAACCACCTCTTATAAAAAAATAAGCATTAATTTTTATATGTTATAATGAAAGGCTGAAAAGATCAACCAGCTTTTTATCATCCATTTCCGTAATCCAGGCTTCACTGGTACTTGTGATTATATCATTGGAAAGTTTTTTCTTTTCCTCTAGCATCATGTCAATCTTTTCTTCCACAGTTCCTCTGGTTATAAATTTATGAACAATAACATTTTTTTGTTGACCAATCCGAAATGCTCTGTCAGTGGCCTGATTTTCAACTGCCGGATTCCACCATCTGTCAAAATGAATCACATGATTTGCTTCAGTTAAATTCAAACCAACACCTCCGACTTTAAGAGAAAGAACCATAAAGGGCACATATTTTTCCTGCTGAAAATCATTTATGATCTTTTTCCTTTTCGCTACTGGAATACTTCCGTGAATCAATAATCCCTGACGTTTAAAAATAGATTCCATAAATAGACAAAGGGGTTCGGTCATCTCTTTAAATTGCGTAAAAACAAGGACTTTCTCTCTTTTTTCATAAATTATCTCACAAATTTCGCGTAGTCTTTCAAATTTCCCGGACTCTTTTTCATCATAACCTCCAGTGCCGAGATATTGATCAGGATGGTTGCAAAGCTGCTTGAATTTCATCAAAGATGAGAGAATAATTCCCTTGCGGGCAATTCCATTATTTTCAGCTATTTTTATTTTTATCTCATCAACCATTTGTTTATACAAAAAAACCTGTTTTTTGCTCAAGCCGGCATAGGTTTTCATCTCCACCTTATCAGGAAGATCTGAAATAATTGTTTTATCGGTTTTTAAACGTCTTAAAATATAGGGGTTGATCAAAGTGCGCAGTCTGGCATAGCCTGAATGATCTTTTTGCAGTCTTTTTGAAAATTTCTTGAATTCATTTGCATTTCCAAGCAGCCCGGGATTTACAAAATCAAATAAAGACCATAAATCAGATAATCTGTTTTCAACAGGCGTTCCTGTCATAATAATCCGGTTTTGAGCTTTAAAATCTTTAAGCGTTTTTGTCTGCTTTGCTCCTGGATTTTTAATGGCCTGGGCCTCGTCAAGAATAAGATAATACCACTTATTAGTCTGAAGCCACTTATACCTCTTTGTCAAAGCATAGGTTGTAATCACCAGGTCATACTCATTAATCCTGTTTTTATATTCAGTTTCAATATTCCTGGTGGGATTTGCGCCAGGATGTGCAATAAAAAAATTAAGCTCAGGGGTAAAAGTCTTAATCTCTTTTTCCCAGTTGGATATAAGTGAGGCTGGAATAACAAGAAGGCTTGCAGCGCTTATTGCCCGCCCTTGTCTTGAGGCAAATTTGAGCCTGTTTAAAAAAGCAAGAACCTGAACAGTTTTCCCAAGCCCCATATCATCTGCCAGACATGCTCCAAACCCAAGTGAGTGGAGGAAAAAGAGCCAGTTCAATCCTTGTTGCTGATATTTTCTAAGATTTCCCTTGAATCCTTTTCCTGTATCTACAGATGAAATCAAGTCTGGAACCTTTAGCTTATTTACCACTGATTTCAGCCATTTCCCATGTGAAATTTCCACATTGGCATTATCTTCTGTGATATTCAGCAATTTCTGTGGATTTAACTGAAAGCGCAGGGCGTCTCGCAGTTGAATATCCTGACCGGCCATCATTTTTTTGGCATTTTCATAAGCTGCAAGTGTCTCTTCCAGCTTCTTTGGATCAACCGCCACCCACTTATTTTTTATAAAGGCAAGGCCTTCAGATTCCTCAAGCAGCCTGCGAACTTCTGCAACAGATAAAGGCGTGTCTCCAAGAAAAAGATGCGCATTAAAATTTAAAATCGCGTCCATTCCAACAAATGACGGCTTTTTATCTCCAAATTTTATTTCAAGGGATACACTGGAGCGGCTTTTTTTCCACCAATTTGGGATACGGCATAAAATTCCTGCTTTTTCAAACACGGGAATATCTTTTAAAAACAAAAAGGCTTCTTTAGCAGACCAGGCAAGGGGATGAAATATTTCGCCTGATTCTATAAGATCAGCTATTATAGAAGAGTTTTTTGCCGCAAGATGCACAGTGGAAAGAAGTTCAAGAAGTTTATTTTTATGATCAGCATACTCCCGAAGAGCAAATTTCAAAGGCAAATGTTTTGATTTTCCCTGCTGGTTCAGCCGGGTGGAATAGGTCGCAAGAAAGGCAAAGGGATAATCACTTTTGCTGTTTTCTACCAAATGAAAAAAAATTCTGCCAACCAAATGAACTCTTGGGCTGTAGCTTTTGATAAAATCAGCAACAGAGCCATCATAAACTTCAATGGCAGTTTGAAACTCCATATTCAGCCGGGCCCAGACATCCGCCAGAAAATCTTCATTCAAATAGTCTGAACCGGCCATCATGGGAGCCTGCTCCAGATACTGTCTGATTTCGTCAGGACTTATTGAAAGGCTGACATTTTGACGAAGATTTTCAAGCTCAGGAGTTCCTGTAAGCTTTGCTGCAAAAAGCCCGGCAAAACCACGCCAGAAATCAACGGATTCGCTCAGGTCAACTTTAGGATCGGAAAATCCAAGAAACAGCAGCCATGCGTCAGTGCCTGTGTCAAAGCGTTTATAAATTTCTTTTTGCAGAAGAGTACGGCTTTTGTTGATTTTTTTGGAAGAGTCTACCCATTCAAGCAAAAATGAGCCATTTGGCATCATAATGCCGACAAGATCTCGATTTGACATATGCTTTAATCCAGACCCAATAAAATACCCAAAGAAACCACTGATAGTGGTTTCTTCAGGTATTTATTTTTTATTATTTCAGGGAACCTGCCATAAGTTCGCCAATGCTTTTTGAAAAACGTGCGGGATTATCTATTTTACTGCCTTCGCTGATTAAGGCCATATCCAGTAAAAGCTGACTATACTCTTTAAGAATCAAATTTTCACGGTCATTTTCAAAAAGAGTTTTGATTTTAGCAAGTACGGGATGGTCCATATTAAGTTCAAGGACACGTTTCACATCCGGTGCTTTTTGACCCGATGCTTTAAGCAGTTTTTCCATATAGCCGCTCATATCATGATCATCTCCCGACAGACAGGAGAGTGAATCTTTTAACCTGGAAGAAGGTTTTACTTCCTTGATATTATCTCCCAGATTGGATTTGATAAATCCAAAAAGAGCATTGAACTCCTCTTTTTTCTTTTCATCAACTTTATCCAGTTCCAGGTCACCCTTTTCAGCGCTTTTTAGAGGTTTACCGTCATATTCTGTTAAGGTTTGGGTTACCCACTCATCAATGGGATCAATCATTAATAAAACCTCATACTCTTTTTCCTTGAGTTTTTCAAGGCGCGGACTGTTTATAATAGCGGATAAATTATCCCCGGTAATATAAAATATTTCCTTTTGATCCGGCTGCATATTTTTCACATACTGGTCAAGAGAAATCAGCTTATCGTCTGATTTGGTGGTTTTATAGCGCGCCAGACCAGCAATTTTATCTTTACGGGCAAAATCAGAGTATATTCCCTCTTTTAATACAACGCCAAACTCTTTATAAAATTTTTCATACTCGGCTTCATCCATACCAGCCAAAAGATCAAAGATTTTTTTAACCAGATTTTTGCTGATATTCATCACCAGACGGTCCTGCTGTAAAATTTCACGACTCAGGTTCAAATTCAGATCAGGAGCATCCACCACTCCTTTTACAAAGCGCAGGTATTCCGGCATTAGAGCATCGCAGTCATTCATAATAAAAACGCGTTTGCAGTAAAGGCTGATACCGTGCTGCCGTTCACGCTGAAAAAGATCAAAAGGCGCTTTAGAGGGAATATAGAGCAAGGCATCATATTCAGTAGTACCTTCAAACTTCATGTGCAATTTTGTTAAGGGCGGATTCCAGTCATGGCTTAAATGTTTATAAAACTCCTCATACTCCTCATCAGTCACCTTGTCTTTTGGCTTGACCCAGATTGCCTTCATGGAATTTAATGTTTCTTCTTTAATCACCTTGCGTGTTGTTTCTCCAATAGGCTTGCCGTCTTTGTCCTTGATCTGCTCTTTCTCTGGAATCGGCTCATCCTTTTCAACATCCATAACAATTGGATATGAAACAAAATCAGAATGTTTTTTTATAATTTCCCGAACTACCCACTCATCGGTAAAATCCTGATCTCCATCCTGTTTCTTTTTAAGATCAAGAATGATAGTGGTGCCCCGTTCATCTTTAGTTGTTTCTTCAATAGTGTAAGTACCATCTCCGGCAGACACCCATTTAACCGCTTTATTACTATCTGTTCCCGCAGCCCTGGTAATCAGGGTCACCTTGTCAGCCGCTATGAAGGAACTATAAAATCCCACTCCGAACTGGCCGATAAGGTCAGGTGCCAGCCCGTTTTCCGCCTTTGAATTTTCAATGGCCTCCATAAAGGCGGCTGTTCCACTTTTTGCAATTGTGCCGATATTTTCAAGAACTTCATCATAGGTCATGCCGATTCCATTATCTGAAATCTCAAAAATCTGTTTAATACCATCTGGTTTAAGCTTAATTTTAAATTCAGTATCATTGCCCAGAATATCCGGCTCGGTCTGAGAATTAAAGCGCAGCCTGTCAATGGCATCAGAGGCATTGGAAATCAACTCTCTCAAAAATATTTCCTGGTTAGAATAAAGAGAGTTAATAATTAAATTCAGCATTTGGTTGACTTCTGTTTTAAATTCATGGGTCTCTTTTTTTGAATCCATAATCGCTCCTGTAAAATGATTAAATATTTATTATTAGATTTTTATATCAGTTTCTGCTATATTTTCATATATAATGCCTTATAGCTATTTTTCTTTAGGCTCAAAAAATACTAATATTTGTGAAATAAAAATGGGTGTTAATTACGAATTGTCAAGTCGAATTTATGACTTAAAAAAATAATTAGCAGCCCATTTTTTATCATTAAAACTCTTTAAAACAAGAGCACCTTTTAAACCAGCCAGGGCTAAAATCATGATTGAGACTGAAATCAAACTTTTTAGTAAATTAAAACGCCAACGATCTATTATATTGAAAAACAGGGGCCTGAAAAGCAGCCACGGGAATCCCATTTTTTTCCAAATCAATTTTGATAATATTGGCGCATACCTAAAGGTTGTGGATGGAAACGGCAAAAAACAGGAACCAGCCTTTGAGCATTATAGTGGGATAACCCGCAAGATATTAAAATCACTTGATGATCTATTCCAAAAAAACAGCTTTAGAATTGACTGGGAAACTACTAATGATCGAATCTACCTTTCTGAAAACAGTTTTCTGCTTGAATGGCTGGCCCGCTGTGATAATTTTGTGGACAAGGAACTGAAATTGATCCAGGCATCTAAAGAGTCTGCTGAACTAATCATTGATATTAAGGAAGAAAACAAAAATTTTCTTAGTTTTAAACTTATGCTGCTCAGCCCGAATCAGTTTACCGGCAACTTTCAAATTTTAAATCAGGATCACGTTCTGGCTGATCATAAATTATTTAAAATAAAAAATATTGGGGCTAACTACAAGGAAATCCAACTTTTTAATGCAAAAATTCCCCAAAAGGATCTGGAAAAATGTCTTTCCCTCCTGTTTTCCGTTATTGATGAAATTTCAATCCACTACAAAAACTATAAAGTGATTAACTCCCCCCCAATCCACACACGTCCAACTTTAATTTTCGAGCAGGTTGATCCAGACCACTCATTATATTTAAGGGTGTCTCATTCCCTGCCCGAGCTGGACGCAAATTTTTTGGACAGTTTTGAAGTCACAAAAGCCGCAACAGTTAATGATCTTAAACAAAAGATTATAGTTAGTGATATTATCAACACAGAACTAATTAAAAATTTTAATGAAATAAACCGGTTGCTTAAAAAAAACCAAAAAGGTCTGAAAAGTGAAAACGGTTTTTTCGCTGAGGATAATCTCTTTGTTATTGAATCAGCTCTGGCAGATAAATTTATTCATGGGGAATTAGGCAACCTGATTTCGCGTTTTGCCTTTTTAGGGGCTGAAAAGATTGAACCCTTTAAAGTTAAAGCTGTTACTCCAAAACTGAATTTACAGCTTTCGCACGGGCTTGACTTCCTGGAAGGAGAAGCCACCTTAGAAATAGAAGGACAACAGATTCCCCTTTTTGATGTTCTTAACCAGTATAATAAAAATTCCTATATTGCCTTAAATAACAACGTCCATGCTATTATCAACCCCAATTATATAAAAAAACTGCAAAGGATCTTTAAAGGCCGAAAAACCAAAGTCAAAATTTCTTTTTTTGATTTGCCCATAGTAGAAGAGTTGATTGATGAAAAAGTTGCAAAAAAAACATTCCAGCATTCCCGTGAAATATTTTTAGGTTTTAACAAACTTAAATCCAAACGCATGAAGTATCCAAAACTTAAAACAAATTTGCGAAATTATCAGAAACAGGGCTATAAATGGATTGATTATCTACATAAACATAAATTAGGTGGTTGCCTGGCAGATGATATGGGCCTTGGAAAAACCGTTCAGGCAATTGCTCTTATGGCATCCATCTACCCAAAGCAAGACCTTAGTTCATTAATTATAATGCCCAAAACCCTTTTATTTAACTGGGAAAACGAAATAAATAAATTTAAACCAGAGCTGTCCTATTATATCTATCACGGAACCAAGAGGAATCTAAAAGACGCCTTAAACAAAAATCTGATTTTAACTACCTATGCCATGGCACGTAATGATATTCAGCTATTATCCGAAAAAACCTTTTATTATGTTATTCTGGATGAATCCCAACACATAAAAAATATTAATTCACGGATATCTAAAGCTGTAATGCTGCTAAACGCTGAACACCGCCTTGCCTTGAGCGGCACACCAATTGAAAATCATCTTGGCGAACTTTATGCTCTGTTTCGCTTCCTGAATCCGGCCATGTTCGGCAGTATCCGTGATTTTAACAAAAATTACCTCTTACCGATCCAAAAGGAAGATGATAAGGGGGCGGCAAATGAGCTCAAAAAAAAATCTATCCCTTTATTTTAAGGCGCTTAAAACAGGAAGTTTTAAAAGATCTGCCTGCCAAAATTGAACAGACTATATTTGTGGAAATGAGTCCTGAGCAAAAAATATTTTATGAACAGCGTCGACTTTTTTTTCAGCAGGCAGTTAAAAAACAAATTACAACAAATGGTATCAATAAATCACATTTTTTTATTTTGCAGGCATTAGGAGAACTTCGTCAGATTGCGGCTATTCCGGAATCCAAAAGTGAAAACACGATTATCTCTCCCAAACGCCAGGTGCTTTTGGAACATATTCAGGAAGTAATCGCCAATGAGCATAAGGTTCTGGTGTTTGCCAACTATCTGCATGCTCTGGATTGCATAGCAAATGACCTCAATAAGGCTGGAATTGATCATCTTTTGATGACAGGTGCCACCCGCAACCGCAAAGAACTAGTTGAAAACTTTCAAAATAATGGTCAGTATAAAATATTTTTAATGACCCTTAAAACCGGAGGTCTGGGACTTAATCTTACTGCTGCCGACTATATTTTTATCTTTGATCCCTGGTGGAACAGGTCTGCTGAAAATCAGGCAATTGACCGCAGCCACCGAATTGGTCAGGACAAAACAGTTTTCAGCTATAAAATGATAACTAAAGGTACAATTGAAGAAAAAATGCTTAAATTGCAAGAAATTAAAAAAGAACTTTTTGACAATCTGATTACCAGTGATGGTACCTCTATTAAAACGCTGGATGAAAAAGATGTTGAATTTGTGCTGGGAGAATAACAGGTGTCAAACTTTAATTCCGATATAAAGCTTGCCGATATAAAGATTGCCAATATAAAGATTGATAGATACATTGAAAATGTGGGTCAAAAGGATATATGGATCAATGAAAACTTCCCCTGTTCCAACTGCCATATAAATGTCTGGGAACCCAAAATTAAAATTCCAAGAGGACGAATCTGCCTGTCATGCGTTGTCGAACATTTAAAAATAAAATTAAAAGCCGAATCAGTTAGATCCTGGACTCCTGCGCAAATACTGACAGCCATTGGGCCTGGAAATACCATCCTTTATCGCCTGACTATTTTATATCAGGCAAAAAATGCTTATGACCAGGTTCTTGAAAACACACCTGATTCTACAAAAAATACTTTTTTCACCTCTTTGGTAAAAAATCTTGGTTATATTTCTTCCCATGCACTGGCCGGTCCGGTTCGCCAGGCAGCCTTTGAAGCCTGTATCAGACTGAACCATAAAATTCTGCCATATCTTCTGGAAGTAAAAAACCCGCGACCCTGGCAATTTTACGCCAACATTGTCCTGAGTGCCGGAACAATTGCACCCAATGATAATAAAGTCAAAGAGCTGATTATAAAAGCTGCTCAAGATGAAAATCCCAATGTAAAAATCAAGGTACTTGAAACAATCTATAATCTTGAGCAAAACTGGTCCCAAACCATATTTAATCACCTGTTAAAAGATCCAAATCCGCTTGTCAGACAAGCTGCGCTAAAAGCAAAACAAAAACCCGTCAAAAGAAAAAATCAGCCGAAAATCAAAAAACCACCTGTTAAAAAACCAATGCCCGACAAATACACCCAGCTTGAATCCCTGATTAATCGGCTATACACCTATGACCATCTAAATCAAATTTATAAAACATATTTATATAAATTTGCCTCTGAATTCGGGCTTGATTCCAATAATAAAACAGCTTTTAAAAAACAACGCAGATTTATACTGGTGAAAATGCTGGCAGAAGTCTTCAAGGATAAAGAAAAATTTAACAGACTTTATTCTGATATGCCAAAAAAAATCAAACAAATTTTTCTGCGCCTGGTATGGGAAAAAGGAAGTCACAGCTTGTTAAGGCTTCAAAAAGAATTTGATGTCGAGCTTATAACATATGAAAAAGACATCCCTTCCTGGCGCAATGAAGCTAAAATTTCAGAATACTGCTATCTTTTTTCACTCAAAACCAGTTATAGTTATCATGATGATAGTTTCCAGTCACAGCATTATTCTACCTTTTTGGCTGATGATATTCGCGTGCAATTAAAAAAGCATCTGGCGCCTCCACCTGAATGCGAATTTATTCCTTTTGATTTACTTCCTGAAGATCACATGGTGTTTGAAGATCAAGGGCAAATCATTAAATATCTGCCTCTTTTTTACGCCTATATTTCACAGGGCAATCTTCAATATTCAAAAACCGGAGAAAAAATTCTGGTTAAATCAATCCGCAAAATGGCTGATTATTGTAATATAAAAGAGTATTATAACACCAATGATAATGCTTTTGATTATATTCGAACAAAATTAACTGCTGATTTTTTAGCCACCGCGCATTTTGATAAGGTTAAGGGTACCACCGCCCATTTAAAACAATTGTTGAATGAGTTTTTCCTGAATAAAAATTTTAAAAGCTACACATCAAAAGAACTGCTCTACCATATAAAGGG
>JASFBJ010000005.1 GCA_030149585.1 Desulfobacterales bacterium
TTAGCATTATTGGAGCAGATTGCGAAATCTGACAAAATAATCTACTCCCGACCAGATAGTTAAAATCAAGGCTCCCCATAAAAAAAACATCCCAATGCCGTTAAAACTGATGCCAAAATAGGGGAAATGGATTAAAAGAGGGATAATCGCGGCAATTTGAAAGCCGGTTTTGTATTTTCCCAGCTCTGAAGCTGAGACATCCATATTATTTTCAGCAATAACATTTCTTAATCCAGTTACCGCCAGTTCCCTCCCAATAATAATACATACCAGCCAGGCCGGTATCCAGGCCAATGAAGCCAGCATAATAAAAGTCGACGAAACAAGCAACTTATCAGCAACCGGATCCATAATTTTCCCAAGATTTGAGACCATTCCATTGCGCCTGGCGAAAAACCCATCCAAATAATCTGTAATAGCGGCTGCACTGAAAAAAAGAGCTGCCATAAATGTAGTAAATTGATTGGGAATAAGCAGCAAAAGAACTATTATTGGAGCCGCTGCCATGCGAAACATGGTTAAATTATTTGGTTCACTAAGTATTTTTTTTATTCGTTCGGGTGGAAACATTTGAAACGCCTCTTTTTTTTATTCCCGGGATTTATTCCAGTCATCAATAAAGGCCTTCAATCCTTTATCTGTAAGTGGATGGGTGGCAAGCTTGCCAAGAACATTAAATGGAATCGTCGCGATATCAGCACCGGCCAGAGCTGAATCAAGAACATGCAAAGGATTGCGAATACTGGCAACAATAATCTCAGTTGAAAAATTATAATTTGAATAGATATCTACAATCTGCTCAACAAGCAGCATGCCCTCTTGTGACAAATCATCCAGCCGCCCAATAAAAGGGCTGACGTAGGTAGCTCCTGCCTTGGCTGCCATCAATGCCTGCAATGGAGAAAATACCAGCGTTATATTGGTTTTTATACCCTCTTTGGTTAAAGTGCTGACAGCCTTTATACCATCAACTGTCATTGGAATTTTAATAACAATATTATTGTGGATTTTGGCCAGCTTTCTAGCTTCATCCAGCATGCCCTGAGTTTCCAGACTAATTACTTCAGCGCTGATCGGGCCGTCAACAATCTCACAAATTTCATTTATAATCTCTATAAAATCACGGCCTTCTTTGGCAATTAAGGATGGATTAGTCGTCACCCCATCCACCATGCCCATTTCATTGGCTTCCTTAATTTCAGCAATATTAGCTGTATCAATAAAAAATTTCATTTAAACATCCTCCCATTATAGAACTCTTTTAATAAATAACCCATTATTTCAGAAAAATAGAAAACTCAAGATTTTCCATGCTCCGCCAAATATTTTTCCTTACATTCAGAACTGCAAAAATAAAGATCCTGACCATTAATCCTCAAATGAACACCGTTTCGTTTGGGAAAATAGACTTCACAATAAGGATCTTTAACCATTATATCATCAATCTGACCCGGTGGTTTGCCGGAACCATTTTTTTCAATTGAAAAATTATTTAAAATCCAGGACTTAACTGCCCTGTAGGTCAAATAAAACAGCAGAATAAAAATCAGGGTTCGCATGAGCATTCCAAAACCTTTTGTTCATTATCTTGCAAGCTGTCCAGCAAGACCTGCATATTCTTTTTTAAAACCGGATGTTTCAGGTTTTTATCTATATCACATATTGGTTTTAAGACAAAGCGCCTTTTATGCATTCTGGGATGCGGCAAAACAAGATTTGATTCCTTGATAACCAGATTATCATAAAAAAGAATATCCAGATCAAGAATCCGCGGCCCAAAACGTATTTTATCATAATGCCTTCCGGCTCTTTGCTGGATCGAAAGCATTTCCGCCAGCAATTTAAAAGGATCAAAAGAAGTTGTGACCTTAATTACCGCGTTCACAAACCATTCCTGCTCTTTAAAGTCAACCGGCTGTGTTATATAAAATTTAGAAACTTCAATAAGGTTAACCTTTTCACCTGATGTCAGGGTTGCAATGCCTTTTTGACAATTTATAAGTTTATCTCCCAGATTTGAACCAACTGATATATACGCTAAATGCTCCTTCATCTCAAAGCATCATCCCCAAGTTTTGCCTCATAAATAACCCTGGCATCCCCTTTAAGATAAATATCTTTGAAAAATCCCTGCTCCTCATTAAAATAGATTATCAACTCGCTTCTGCTTTGGGTAATTATTTGGATTGGTGCTTTTAAGCTGAATTTTTTTGCCATATCAATTGCGCATGCAACCGCGCCGGTCCCGCAGGCCAGGGTTTCACCCTCGACCCCTCTTTCATAGGTTCTCATGGCAAAAGTCTTATCCGGCAAACGACATATAAAATTTATATTGGTTCCCTCAGGCTGAAAAATCTTATGGTAACGAATCTCCTTACCAAGTTTATTTACATCAATTTTTTCTAAATTTTCACAAAATATCACCACATGCGGGACACCAGTGTTAATACTGCTGATATTTTGCAGACCATTTGCGAGTTTGATCTGATAATCAGCTCGATAATCAGTTGGATCAGTAAGCTTAATTTTTACCAGATCACCACGTATCTGAGCTGAAATAATGCCGGCAGCAGTTTCAAAAGACATATTTTTTCCGGCAATCCTGTGCAAAAAGGCAAAGCGGGCCGCGCACCTGGCTCCATTACCACACATTTCTGCTTGACTTCCATCGGAATTAAAAAAACGCCATTTAAAATCAACTTTATCTGATTTTTCCAGCAGAATTAACCCATCCGCTCCCACTGATATCCGGCGACGGCATATTTTTTTTACGAAATCCGACAATCCTTTGGTTTTTATCATCTGATCACGATTATCAATAATGATAAAATCATTACCACTGCCGCTCATTTTATAAAAAAGAGGATTATTCAGCCCCATATTTTTTCACCAAAAAAATCCATGATTTCCATGCTCTGCCTGTGCGATATTTTTAAGTCCCCGTTCCTTATGGAAATTCAAACTTTATATAATTGGAATCATCTCCCTTATGGCCTGATATGCTGTGCAAATTTACCTTATAGCTATATCTATGTTCTGATTTTAATGCCTCTTGATAAGACATTTTTATACGGGTATTTTCTTTAAGATTTCCTTTTCCAATCTCAAGATCAGCAACCAGCTTAAAAAGCAAGGGACAACCTTTACAAGGCAAATCCGTCAGAGTGCTCATTGATCGATAAACAAATACGCCGGAAACTCTATCTGTAGATTTAATGCTTAATCCATTTTTCGATAGTAAAGGAATAGACCATTTCAAAATAAGCAAATTATTTTGAATAGTGTATTCCAAATCATCAACTGCTATAATTTCAGGAGCTTTGGGTGGCCGCGGGGCAGCCTTTTTCCCACAACCCATGGGCAAAAGCAGTATAATTGATATAACCGGCAAATATTTCATTATTTGCTTCCAGTTTGGAATAATTATTTTTACTGCTTTATTCAAAAAACACCTGTTTACCGGATTTGGATAGCCTTTAAATCATGGCCTTTAAGTTCAATCATGGCCTTTTTTATGGCCTCAAGCACTGTTTTAGTGGCAGTGCCTCCTTGTGAAGTTCTGCGATTGATCATATTCTCCACAGTAAGATGATCAAAAACATCATCATTTATAAGCCTTGAAAACTGCTTCAACTCTTTAATGGATAGTTGATGAAGTTCTTTATTATTAGTTAAAGCATAACCAACAGCCTTACCCACACAGGCATGTGCTTCGCGAAAAGGCAAACCCTTAATAACCAGATAATCAGCCAGATCTGTGGCATTTAGAAATCCAATAGAAACAGCCGCATTCATCTGCTCTTTATTGATTTTTATTTCAGGAAGCATTTGAAGATAGATATTAAGGCAGTCTGATAAGATATCTACTGTATTAAAAAGAGGCTGTTTATCTTCCTGCATATCCCGGTTATAGGCTAATGGCAAGCCTTTGAGCATGGTCAGCATCGAAACCAAATCACCGAATACCCGGCCTGCCTTGCCCCTGACAAGTTCAGGAATATCAGGATTTTTCTTCTGGGGCATAATACTTGAACCTGTGCTGAATGCATCCGATAATTCAATAAAATTAAATTCTGCTGAAGACCATATTATAAGTTCTTCTGAAAGACGACTGAAATGGATCATGCAGATACTGGCGCAGGCTAAAAATTCAACAATAAAATCACGATCAGCCACGGCATCCATGCTGTTGGCGGCAATCTTTGGAAAATCGAGCAACTTTGCCGTATAGTGACGATCAACAGGATAAGTTGTTCCGGCCAGGGCAGCGGCCCCTAAGGGCATAATATTAATACGTTCAAAACAGCTGTTAAACCTTTCCCAATCCCGGGTAAACATTTCATAATAGGCCATAAGATGATGAGAAAAAAGAACCGGCTGGGCCTTTTGCAGATGAGTATAACCCGGCATCATAATTTCCAGATGCTTTTTTGCCATTTCAACAATCATTTTTCTAAGTTCAACAAGCTGAATAATAATCCTGCCGGCGGCATCTCTTAAAAAAAGGCGAACATCAAGAGCAACCTGATCGTTTCGACTGCGGGCAGTATGGAGCTTCTGAGCTACTTTACCTGCGAGCTGAAGAAGACGGGCTTCAATATGCATGTGGATATCTTCCAGACTATCATCAAAAACAAATTGATTATGATCTAATTCTCTTTTGACCTTACCCAGACCTTCCACAAGTTCAGCTGCCTCACTCTGCGAAATAATGCCGGTTTTGGCAAGCATTTTACAATGGGCAAGACTCCCTTGAATATCGTAAGGATATAAACGCCGATCAATATCAATAGAGGATGTAAAATGTTCTACGCTTTGATCGGTTTTTTGAGAAAACCGGCCACCCCATGGCTTTTCAGACATTATTATTCCTTATTATTCCTTAGAGTTTATCCTGAATCATTTTTTGAATACGTAATCTTAATGCATTGAGTCGAATAAACCCTTCAGCATCTTTTTGAGTATATACAGTATCATCTTCAAAGGTGGCAAAATCCGCACTATACAGAGAATATTCGGACTTACGGCCTAAAACAGTACAGTTGCCCTTATATAACTTAAGTTTGACATTTCCTGAGATATTCTGCTGAGTGTCGTCGACCATATTCTGTAAAATCCGCATCTCCGGTGCAAACCAGAATCCATTATAAATCAATTCCGCATATTTGGGAATCAAAGAGTCACGCAGATGCATAACTTCGCGGTCCATGGTAATTGATTCCATGGCCTGATGAGCGATTCTCAAAATTGTACCGCCCGGTGTTTCATAAACTCCCCTGGATTTCATTCCAACAAAACGATTCTCAACAATATCCACCCGTCCAATACCATGCTTGCCGGCAAGCTGATTCAAAGCTTCAAGCATGCTGGCTGGAGATAATTTATTGCCGTCAAGTTCTACTGGATTACCCTTTTCAAAAACAAGCTCAATTTCTATGGCTTCATCCGGCGCTTCTTCAGGTGATACTGTGAGGGTAAAAAGATCATCCGGAGCGCGCTGCCAGGGGTCTTCCAAAACACCCCCTTCATAGCTGATATGCAAAAGATTGCCATCTGTGCTATATGGTTTTTCATGGGTAGTTGGAACCTCAATCCCATGTTTTTTTGCAAATGCCATCAAGGATGTACGTGATCCAAGATCCCATTCACGCCAGGGAGCCACAATTTTAATATAAGGATTTAAGGCCAGATAGGCCAGTTCAAAACGAACCTGATCATTTCCTTTACCAGTTGCGCCATGGCTGACTGCGTCAGCCTTTTCAAGTTTTGCGATCTCCATCTGCTTTTTGGCAATCAAAGGACGCGCTATGGAAGTACCTAAAAGATAGCTCCCCTCATAAATCGCATTAGCCCGAAAAACCGGGAACACATAATTTTCTACAAAATCTTCCTTAAGATCTTCAATATATACTTTAGAAGCTCCAGTTTTTAAAGCATTTGCCTTAACATGGGCCATGGAATCTTTTTGCCCCATATCAGCTGAAAATGCTATTACTTCGCACTGATATGTCTCAATCAGCCATTTTAAAATAACTGAAGTATCCAACCCGCCTGAATATGCCAGAACAACTTTTTCTATCTTTGCCGTCACCTTAAATCTCCTTTAAAAGGCTTAAATTTAATGCTTGATTAACTCTGTTAGAATTGCTTTGGCCATATGCAGCTTATTTTCGGATTGATCCCATATAACTGAAGAGTGTCCTTCCAGAACATCTTCGCTGATCTCTTCTCCACGATGAGCCGGCAGACAATGCATAATAATTACATCGGCCGCCGCCTTCCTGACCAGTTTTTTATTTACCTGAAATGGTTTAAAAACCGCCAGACGCTCTTTTTGCTCATCTTCTTGCCCCATACTTGCCCAGACATCTGTGTAAATCACATCCGCTCCTTGAACTGCCTTTGCCGGATCATCAACAAGAATAATATTAGAGCCGCTTTTTTTCCGGGCCCTGTCCAAAATACCCTTATCAGGAAAATAACTCTTTGGACATGCCAGGCTTAATTTGAAACCCAGTATTGCCGCTGCATTAATCCAGGAATTAGCAACATTATTGCCATCCCCAACCCACGCAATTTTTATTCCCTTATAACCACCTTTTTTTTCAATAATAGTCATAATATCGCTTAATACCTGACAGGGGTGGTATAGATCGGTTAATGCGTTAATAATCGGAATAGTAGAAAATTCTGCAAAGTCTTTTATTAAATCCTGAGAAAAAGTTCTGATCACCAGACCATCAATATAACGCGTTAAAACCCTGGCCATATCTTTAACAGGTTCATCACGGGCAATTTGAGTATCGCGTGCATTGATAAATATAGCCTGTCCTCCTAACTGCAGCATGGCAGCTTCAAAGGAGATTCTGGTTCGAGTGGATGGTTTGTCAAAAAGAATTCCCAGAGTTTTTCCTGCCAAAGGTTTTTTGATATTGCCGGTTAAAGCGTTTTGTTTAAATCGGGCAGCGCTTTTGAAGAGCAGGTCAAAATCTTTTTTTTCAAAATCAAGCAGATTTAAAATATCTTTATTCATATCAATTCTCCGGCTGATTCTTGCCCAAACCAGCAAAAATTTTATCCAGACAGTTAATCAGGGAGTCTATTTCTTTTTTTGAAATTATCAGAGGCGGCACAAATCGTAATATTTTCTCCTGAATGCAATTAATTAAAAAACCTTTTTCCATGCAATCCTGGACTAAATGTCTTGCCTTAAACTTCATTTTAATGCCCAAAAGCAATCCCATTCCCCGAACATCCTCAATAAAATCATATTTATCTTTAAGGCGCATAAGTTCCTGTTTTAAATAAGACCCCATATCATTACAATGCTCAAGGATATTTTCTTCGTCAAAGATCTTTAAAACTTTCAGAGCAGCAGCCGTCACAAGAGGTGTGCCGCCAAAGGTAGAGGCATGACTGCCGGGTCCAAAAGCTTTGGCAACAAATTCTTTTGCCAGCATGGCTCCAATCGGCAGCCCATTGCCAAGGGCTTTGGCAAGGGTCATAATATCCGGTTCAATACCAAAATGCTCATACCCGAATAGCTTGCCGGTTCTGCCCATGCCTGTTTGAATTTCATCCAGAATAAGCAGGGTTCCGGTTTCATCGCATAGTTTCCGTACTTTTTTTAAATAATCGGAATCAGGACAGCGAACTCCGCCTTCTCCCTGAACAGGTTCGATTAATATTGCACTGGTTGAAGAACTGACCTTGGCTGCTAACGCGTTAATATCATTAAAGGGAACAAAATCAAAACCATTTAAAACTGGATCAAATCCAAGTTTGAGCTTAGGCTGACCAGTTGCCGAAAGGGTTGCCATTGTTCGTCCATGAAAGGATTGCTCCATGGCAATCACTCGAAACCGATTATTTTCCCCTTTGTCCTGAAAATATTTCCTGGCCAGTTTAATGGCTGCCTCGTTGGCTTCGGCTCCACTATTTGCAAAAAAAACACGATCCGCAAAACTTTTATTTATCAGCAATTCCGCCAGTTCGGTTTGAGGAAGTGTGTAGTAGAGGTTAGATACATGCCACAAAATTTCTGCCTGTTTTATAAGGGCTTCAATTAGTTTTGAATTTGAATGTCCAAGATTACAAACCGCAATCCCTGCAACAAAATCAATATACTGTCGTCCGGCTGTATCCCATAGAGTGCACCCTTTTCCTCTTTCAATAATAATTGGAAATCTTGCATAGGTTGCAGCGATCACCTGATCAGCCTTTTGAATGATTGGATCATTCATAACCATAATCCTTTTTTTCATTTTTTCATTTTTTCTTTTATAACAGATAGATAGACTATATTATAACTTCGGTTCCGATCCCTTTATCCGTGAAAAGTTCGAGCAAAAGAGCATGCCGTTTCCTGCCGTTAATAATGGGAACCTTTTCAACTCCATTTTTAAGGGCTTCAAGAGCGCATTCAATTTTTGGTATCATTCCACCGCTAAGGCTTTGGTCCTGAATCATTTGCTTAATGGTTGACGCGTTAATAGTAGATATCAGGCCGCCGTCCTTGTCCATCACTCCGTCAACATCAGTTAATAAAATCAGTCGTCCAGCTGAAAGGGCAGTGGCGATCCTGCCGGCCACAAGATCAGCATTAATATTATAGGTTTCCCCATTAATTCCAACGCCCACCGGAGCGATAATCGGGATAAAACCTTCTTTGGCAAGCGTATTAATCAGTTCGGGATTGATTTTGGTGACTTCACCAACCATTCCAGGATCTATAATTTCAGGTGGTTTATCAATATCAGTCTGGTGCAAAAGCTTTAGCTTTTTTGCCATAATCAGGCAACTGTCCTTGCCGCTTAGGCCCACAGCCTTGCCTCCCTGGCGGTTAATCTGAGCTACAATCTCTTTATTAACCTTGCCTCCAAGAACCATTTCAACAACATCCATGGTCGGAGCATCAGTAAGACGCATCCCCCTTATAAATTTCGACTGAATCCCCATTTGTTCAAGAACTAAATTTATCTGGGGCCCGCCCCCATGAACAACAACAGGATTTAAACCCACGTATTTCATCAAAGTAATATCTCGGGCGAAATCCTCTTTTAACTGCTCATCCACCATGGCATGGCCACCATATTTTATAACAACGGTCATACCGGAAAAATGGCGAATATATGGCAAGGCCTCTATAAGAATATCTGCTACATTCTGTTTTTCTTTATTATTTTCAGCTATCATATTTTCTATTTTAAAAATGATATTACCAAATTACAGGATATAACGGCTTAAATCCTCATCATCCTTAATATCTTTTAATTTATCTTCCACATATTGAGCATTAATAATTACTTTTTTCTGATCAATATCAGGTGCTTCAAAAAGAATATCTTCCAAAAGATGTTCCATTAAGGTGTGCAGTCGCCTGGCCCCTATATTATCAGTGAGATTATTGACGTCTTCAGCAATCGCTGCTATTCGATCAACTGCATCATCTGTAAACGTGACATCAACATCTTCGGTTCTTAAAAGAGCCAGATATTGTAAAATAAGGGCGTTTTTTGGTTCAGTAAGAATTCTGGCAAACTCCTCTTTTCCCAAAGAGTTCAACTCAACCCTGATAGGAAAACGTCCCTGCAATTCCGGTATCAGATCAGATGGTTTAATAGTATGAAAGGCTCCTGAAGCAATAAAAAGGATGTGATCTGTTCGTATTGGTCCATATTTTGTATTTACAGTGCTGCCTTCGACCAGAGGAAGCAGATCGCGCTGAACACCCTCACGTGAGATATCCGGCCCGCGACCACCGTTTTTCCCAACAATTTTATCGATTTCGTCCAAAAAAATAATTCCGGACTGTTCAACTTTTTCAATGGCCGTTTTGACGACTTTATCCATATCCACCAGGTTTTGAGCCTCCTCCTGGGCGATAGTTTCCAAAGCTTCCGGCACCTTTATTTTACGCCGCTTGGTATTTTTAGGCATCAATCCCCCAAGCATATCTTTAAAATTGATCCCCATTTCCTCCATACCAACATTTGAAAAAATCTCGACAACAGGCATGGCCCGCTCTGTTATATCAAAATCAACATAACGATTATCCAGTTTTCCCTTTCGCAGCATTGCCCTTAATTTTTCCCTGGTAGATGAAGACTCCTCTTTAACTGCTGTGATCAGTTCCAGCTGACCTTCCGTGGAATCCTCTTTTTTTGAATGCTGCTGTTTTCCGGCTTTTGGGAGCAAAAGATCCAGAATTCGTTCCTCAGCAATCTTGGAAGCCTTTTCCTGAACGTTTTCCTGTTCTCTGGATTTAATAAGATTTACAGTTAATTCCAGTAAATCCCTGACCATTGATTCAACATCCCTGCCGACATATCCCACTTCAGTAAATTTGGATGCCTCAACCTTGCTGAAAGGAGAATCAGTTAATTTTGACAAACGCCGGGCAATCTCTGTTTTACCAACTCCGGTAGGACCGATTAGAATGATATTTTTAGGCGCAATTTCATCTTTTAAATCCTTGTCAACCTGTTGCCGGCGCCATCGATTGCGAAGGGCTATGGCAACTGAACGTTTGGCCTTATCCTGACCGATGATATATTTATCAAGTTCTCGTACAATTTCAAATGGCTTGAGATCGTTCATTCATTACACCTGTAGTATATTATTTAATTTCTATGGGTTAAAATATTATTCTTCAATCAGTTCTTTAATCGTCAGGCAATCATTGGTAAAAACGCATAAACCAGAGGCAATTTTCATTGATTTTTCCACAATCTCTCTAGCGTCCATTCTGGTAGACTCTATAAGAGCCATGGCTGCCGCCTGAGCGGCAATACTGCCGGAACCGATACTGACAACCCCATGATCCGGCTCAATCACGTCCCCTGTTCCGGAAATTAAAAAGGTTATATTATTATCAACAGCAATCATCAATGCTTCCAGTCTCCGCAAATATTTATCAGTGCGCCAGTCTTTGGCTAATTCCACAGCTGAACGTGTTAGGTTACCATTATAGCGGTCAAGCTTGGCCTGCAAGCGTTCGGAAAGATTCAAAGCATCTGCGGTAGCTCCTGCAAACCCCACAAGGATCTTACCCTCATAAATCGAACGTACTTTCCGGGCATGATGTTTAATAGCAATATTATTTAAAGTAACCTGTCCATCCCCTGCCATTACCACTTTTCCCTGGTGCCTTACTGCCAGAATCGTTGTTCCATGAAATTGCTTTATAGTATTTGCAGTCATTTTAAATTTTCCATAATTAACATTTAATTAATTTCTATTTTCGAGGATGCGCTTTATCATAGGCCGCAGCCAAACTATCAATACTCAGATGAGTGTATCTTTGAGTTGTTGATAAACTTTGATGCCCTAATAGTTCCTGCACAACTCTTAAATCAGCGCCTCCATCCAAAAGATGCGTGGCAAAAGAATGCCGGAAAGCATGCGGTGAAACAGAATTTGCCAGTCCTGCCTGTTGTGTTATTTTTTCCAGAATACGACCTATTGAGCGGGCTGTCAGTCTCCCCTGGCGGTTGTTTAAAAATAAGGCAACCTGCCCTGCATCTGCTTTAAGTTGTTTTCGATAAGCATTAATGGCAGTCAGGGCTTTAGCGCCAATTGGAATAATTCGCTCTTTATCGCCCTTCCCCCGAACTTTAATCATCCCCTGAGAAAAATCAACATCTTTAATATCCAGGCCCGCTAATTCAGAAACCCTGATCCCGGCAGAATAAAGTGTTTCAAAAATAGCACGATTCCTTAATCCAGGCAAAGTATTGGTTTCAATGCTGTCCAATAGACGAAAAGCATCATCAACCGATAACCAGTTGGGAATCAACTGCCTGCATTTGGGAGTCTGAATCACATCCGCAGGGTTATCCTTGAGAACCCCCTGCTTAACCAAATAAGTAAAAAAAGATCTTAAGGCTGCAAGCTTACGCGCGAGAGTCACTTTTTGATTTTTTTTATAAAGATATCCAAGATAAGCTCTGATCATCAGGCTATCAACTTTTTCAACTGAAAAAATATGTTTTTGAGTCTGATCTCTTTTTGAAAGCAGTATGTTTTTTTTAAAAAAAACAACAAACTCTTTTAAATCATGCTGATAAGCCCGCAATGTATGTTTTGAATACTCTTTCTCTGTTTCCAGAGAATTTAAAAACAAATCAATCATGTCAGTAAAAGAGGATGAGTTCATTTAAATTCAATCATTTGAATTCGATCAGGGATTCAAGTTCCTGCCAGGATCCAACCTCCATGAATGGATGCTTTTCCCGGTTCCAGGGCTGTTTAAAAAGGATCGGGGTGATACCTGCCTGGGCAAGATCAAAGCAGGTTTCCAGGCGATCATCCACAAAAACAGAAATATCTCTTTGCTTCAGCTCATCGGCTTTGGCCTCAAAAGATCCAGTTGCAATAATTTTGGCGCAAGCAGCCGGCAATAATAATGTTTCCTCCATCCAGGACAATAGTGAGCCCTGGGAAGGACGAGCTGTTACAAATAAAACAGGACTTTGCTGCTGATTAATCCGGGTCAGCACTTCCCCTGCTCCTAATACAGGCTTCAATGAAACAGCATAATTACCAGTCAGAATATCATCAATAACCATATTAATAATGTTTGGATCAATATCCAAACACTCTTCCAGGTTATATCGGGTAACATCATTATAGCCTATATGATCTATGTCAAAACGGATTCTGGCAATATCAATAAACAGCGTCATAATATCAGCGACTACACCGTCTATATCAAAAGCCAGACTGGCCGGGTCTATCTGCTTTAACTGGTTCATTTCTATCTGATTCATTTAAAAATCAGGCCGCCTTTCGTGTTTTCTTTTTTAAACGCGCAATACGGCGTCTGCATACAGTTGCTGTTTCTTTGTCCTGAGACTCCAGAGCCTTTGCGCGCGAATTTTTTAATACATTAATCTTTTGCTTTAATTCCTTGATCGAGGCATCTGATTTTTTACGCTTTTTTTCCTCAATACCACGGGATTTTTTGATAGCCACAAGCAATTCCTGCTTGTTCAAACCATGTATTCCTGTAATTTCAGATATTTCTTTAGCAACCTCTTTCAAATCTTTGGTTGTCATTTTGTCAAGAGGCTTTTCTTTGTCGGTTTTTTTTTTACCACCCATTTTCTTTAATGATCTCCTTTTATAATATCTAATTATTAATTCACATAAACCTAAACTAAAATTGCTTAAATCAGCAAACTCATAAAAAAACCATTTTTATAAATTATTTTCTTTTAATATGTCAATAAAAGATGCAAAATCAGGTTTTATTTTTTGAGTAAACCATAATCATGTTCAGTTTTTGAGTTTCTTCATTACTTTTTGCATATCTTCCCAAACATCTTTTTTCCTGGCTGGATTACGTAAAAGAAAGGCAGGATGGTAAGTAGGCATAAATAAAATTCCATGATAATCGTGAAAATGTCCTCTAAGCCGGGAAATTGCTGAATCTGTCCCAAGAAGTGTTTGAGACGCAAATTTTCCCAGCCCCACTATTACACGTGGTTTAATAATATTTAGCTGTTGCTCCAAAAAAGGCAGGCAGGCTTGTATTTCATCTATTTCAGGATTCCTATTACCAGAAGGACGACATTTAATTATATTACAAAGATATACCGATTTTCTGGAAAATTGCATGGCTTCAATTATTTTTGTCAGCAACTGACCGGCCTGGCCAACAAAAGGCTCACCAAGGAGGTCTTCCTTTTGCCCTGGTGCCTCACCCACAAATACCAGCCGGGCATCTGGATTTCCTGCCCCAAACACTATATTTTTCCGTTCCTGCCATAATTTACAACCACGGCAATTAGCGATCTTTGAACAAATCGTCATAAGCGGCTCAGAATCTATCCGTGAATTTTTTCCCCAGCCGTTTATAATTGCAAGGCTGTCTTTTGAACAGTCAAACCCATGGCAGCCTGTTTGAGCGTAATAGCACAAAGAGGCCTTTATATCAGCCAAAGTGTTATTAAACTGCTTAGCAAAAACCCTCATTATTTACTCTTTTCCTGACAAAGTTTTACAGCCTTGTCCAATATCAGGTTGGCGAGCCTCTGTTTTTCCATCAAAGCAAGAGAGTCTTTACTGCCATCCCTGTAAAAGAGACTAACCTTATTGGTGTCTGATTCAAACCCCGAGTCTGGTTGCCCGATAAGATTTGCAACAATAATATCCAGATTTTTCTCTTTTAATTTTTCCCCGGCATTTTTGGCCAAATCCCTTGTTTCAGCTGCAAATCCAATAAGTATCTGTTCTTTTTTACGGCGCCCCAATTCTTTTAAAATATCCTGATTCATTTCAAGGGATAATATCATTTCACCCTTATCCTTTTTTATTTTATGAGGAGCCTGGGTTTGAGGCCTGTAGTCAGATACAGCAGCAGTTTTAATAATAATATCCGCCTTTTGATAATGTTTGAAAACCATATCAGCCATCTCGCTAGCTGACCGCACTTTTTCAATCAGAATATTTAGCGGTTCTTCAAGATTTGTCGGGCCGCTAACCAGAATTACATTAGCGCCCCTGTTTTCAGCAGCCCTTGCAAAAGCATACCCCATTTTTCCACTGGATGGATTGCTTATAAATCTTACTGGATCAATTGCTTCCTGGGTTGGGCCTGCAGTAACTAAAACAGTTTTGCCCTTTAGATCATCAGGTGTTAAGTGGCTTATCAGACGATCAATAATCTCAATTGGCTCCGGCAGTCGTCCCGGCCCACTTATGCCACAGGCCAGTTCTCCTTCCCCAGGGGTTAAAGCATAATATCCGTCCTGCTCAAGTCGTTCAAGATTGCGCTGCACAGGTTTACTCAAAAACATATCTGAATTCATGGACGGACATATAATAATCGGTGACGTTACTGCTAACATGAATGTGGTAATTGCATCGTCAGCAATTCCATTGGCCAGTTTGCCTATAATATTAGCCGTAGCAGGAGCTATAATAACTGCGTCTGCATGCTTGGCCCACTCAATATGATTAATAGCCCCATCATTTTTTTCCTGAAAAAGGTCATGGCATACAGTCTGGCCTGATAATGCCTCAAATGTAAGAGGCCCCACAAAAGCCATGGCGCTTTTGGTCATCAAAATTTTTACATGAGCCCCCTTCTTGATTAGAAATCGTAATAATTCAACACTTTTATAAGCGGCGATTCCACCGCAAACACAAAGAATAATATTTTTTTTCTTTAAGGTAAAATGCATTGCCCAAATTCCTTTAAATTATTAACCCGCGATATGAATAATGCTTTAACGAGTTAATTTTTTTATTTTTTTAAGATTATTATATTTCAGCAAAAGATCAATCCAAAGACTGATTCGAGAGACCAAATCCTCTTTTTGATATTTCATTTTTTCCGCAGCTCTTTTCTCCAGATCTTCAACAGCGTCCAGCAGATCCTGCCGGTCAGGTGATTGCTGCAAAAGATAGTGATATATTCTTGCAGCCTTATTCAAATATCCCTGATCAGCATAAACTTTAGCCATAGTTAGTGTATAAAATGTTTTATCGTCACTCATTTTGTTTTTGTCCCTGGATTTTCTTTTATTTTAAAAATTACCTCGCCCCTACTGACCATCCCCAAATCACGACGCGCTATGCTCTCGATATATTCAAAATCATTTTTCAATCGATCAATGGTGTGATATAAAACTTGATTATTCTGTAAAAGCTTTAGGTTTTTCGCCATAATAATTTTTTTTTGCTGTTTTAGAGAATATAATTCTTTTAAACCATTATCACTGATTATTATAACCACCAAAAAATTTACCATCAGCAAAATAATCATAATAATCAAAAATTTATAGCCGGCTTTCATTTTCGGTTAAAACCTTTCCCAGCCAGTTCAAGAATGCTGTTTAATTCCTGCAGTCTGAAAAAATAAGCAAATATCCCATAAGAAATTATTCCAGCAAGGATACAAATAAAAAGTCCAAATAAAAGTTTTGTAATTCCTGTTATCATCCCCTGCAAAAGATAAAAGGAAAGACCATATACCACAGCACCCATACACAATGAACAAATAGCTGCCTTTATAGCAAAAATTGCTAAATCCCGCCATCCCAAAGCACCTAGTTTTTTTCTTAGCATAATCACTAACAGCGCAAGATTAACAGCCGATGCCAAAGAAGTAGCCAAAGCCAGCCCACCATGTCCCAATGGTTTCATCAACAAAATCCCAAAAATAATATTAATAATAATTGAAATAGTCGCTGTTTTAACAGGTGTTTTAGTGTCCTGCAAGGCATAAAAAGTTGCAACAACTATCCGTACAGTCGCGAAAGCCCATAATCCGATTCCATAATAAAAAAGGGCGATAGCTGTCAACCTGACGGTTTCTGCATCAAAGGCTCCTCTTTTAAACAAAAGAGCCACAATTGGAACACGTAAAATAATCAATCCCACCATGGATGGAAGTGTAATAAATAAAACCAGTCGCATGGCATACCCAAAGCTTAGCTTTAATTCATCATAATCTTTGGCAGCGGCCTGGCGTGAAAGAGTCGGCAAAACAGCCGTGGCAGTGGCTATAGCAAATATTCCAAGAGGAAACTGAACCAGCCGGTCTGCGTAATACAGATAAGAGACACTCCCTTCAGGCAACAAAGAGGCCAGCAAGGTTCCAACCAGAACATTAATCTGATATACTGCTGCTCCAAATATAGCCGGCAGCATTAAACGGCCTATCCTGGTCAGGCCCTTATGCCATATTTTGCTCTTTTGCCATATTTTGAATCCTTTTTTTCGTAAAAAAGGTAATTGCAGTCCAAGCTGCAGTGCTCCTCCCAATAAGACACCAAATGCTAATCCCAAAACCCGATTCCTTTGAGAATCAGATACCAGGGCAACTCCATAAATTGAACCTATCATTGCCAGATTTAAAAATACCGGCGCAAGAGCAGGTGCGGCAAAATGGCCCAATACATTTAAAATACCCATGGCAAGAGCCACCAGGCCAATAAAAATGATGTAGGGAAACATGATTCTGGTCAAAATGACCGTAATTTCAAATTTATCTGTTGAATCCAAAAACCCGGGAGCAATCACCCGCACAATAAGCGGAGATAGAATAATTCCACAAATAGCGGTTATGGTAAGAATGGCAGCCAGGAGTTTTATGGCGGATCCAGCCATCTGAAAAGCTTCTTTTTCTCCCTGATTGGTCAAATATTCCGTAAAAACCGGAACAAAGGCAATACTTAATGACCCTTCGCCAAAAAGTCTGCGCAAAAGATTAGGGATTCGAAAAGCAGCAATAAAAGCATCGGAATATAACCCAGCCCCGAAAAAAGAAGCCATTACCATATCCCGGATATAGCCTAAAATACGACTTAAAAAAGTTGCCGCGCCAACTACGCCGGCCGCGCGGACAACTTTACTCTTTTCAGAGCTCATTTTTTTTACTCATATTTCGTCCTTGTTCCTAATATATTTATTGACAAACCAGTATTATATATATATCCAACGGGTTTTACTATAATTTCCAAAAGGAGAAAATAAGTTGGCCAATCATAAATCTGCTTTAAAACGCGCAAAACAGAGTGAAATAAAAAGAATACATAATAAATCCATCAGAACCAGAATAAATAATATTATTAAGCAGCTAAAACTGGCTATTAGCGAAAACGCCTCTGAAAAAGTTGCTAAAAACCTTGTTTTGGCACAATCCGTCATTGATAAAGCTGCTAAAAAAGGTGTTATTCATAAAAAAACCGCGGCTCGCAAAATATCCAGACTTACCAAGCTTATCACAGCTTATAAGGTATAAAATTTCATATAAATTTAATTAGCGATAAAGATGGGCAAAGGCAGGCCTTAGCGGCAAACCAGCGCCCTCTTTTAAAAATCAGCAGATAACCGGTTAAATACTTTTTCAGCTAATAATTTTGAACTATAAGTTATAGCAGCCTGCCTGTTTTGCTCAGTAGCCGGTTTATCAGCATTAACCACCTCAAATGCCTGGCTTGCGTCAATCCTGCTGCCGGACCATAATATCCGGCCATCCTTTGCTTTTAAAATTACATTAATTTTAACTATTACCCGTTGTTCCGAAGAAAGATGGATTCCTTTATGGGCTATAATTTCAGTTAATACCGAATAAATAACACCTGATATATGGGCTTCTGCCTGGTTTTGATTAATAACCGAACAATTGTTTCGTATAAATTCATGAATAAAAGCATTGGTTAACTCGTTTTCCAAACCTGTTTCACCTGTACGGTTTTCAAATAAGCTGATTGAAACAGTTTTTACACCTTCAGGCAAATTCAGCTCACCCGCAAACCTGTAACCACAGCCGGCCAGCAAAAAAATCATTATAAAAAGCAGTTTATTTTTTTTCATTTATCTGGTTTAATATCCCATTAGATAATCTGCCCGTTTCTAAACAACAATATTTACAAGTTTATTTTTAACCACAATAATCTTTTTAATATTGCTCTCATTGATAAATTTCACCACCCGTTCATCAGATAAGGCTTTATTTTTTATCAGCTCATCATCTGAATTAAGGGGAGCTTCAAACCTGCTGCGAAGTTTTCCATTAACCTGAACCACAATTAAGGCTGTGTCTTCAACCAGTGCATCTTCCTGAAATACTGGCCAGGAGGCGGTTATTATGCTGGTTTTATGGCCAAAGGTTTCCCATATCTCTTCCGCAAAATGGGGTATGATCGGCGATAATAATAAAACAACAGATTCAAGTGCAAAACGCATAACCTCTGCCTGATATGGTGCTTTAGCAGATAATTGGATACCATATATGGTATTAACCAGTTCCATAACAGCACTGATCGCAGTATTGAAATGAAAACGATTTTCAATATCTTTGGTGACTTTTTTTATGGTCTGGTGGCTTTTTTTGTACAATTTTTGGATATCGCCCTGCAAGAGGTTATGTGATCCTGAAAAAGGTATAACGTCTTTTACCATGGTCAAATTATTAGCCACAATCCGCCAGACCCTGTTTAAAAATCGGAAGCTGCCGTCAACAGCCTGTTCGTTCCATTCAAGATCTCTTTCAGGCGGCGACGCAAAAAGACAAAATAATCGGGTTGTATCTGCCCCATATTTATCCAGCAGAGCATTGGGGTCCACTACGTTATTTTTGGATTTGGACATTTTTTCAACCCGTCCAATCACAACTTTTTGACCGCATTTTACACAAATTTTACCGTCTTTGGCATTTTCGGCTTCCTCAGGATATAAAAATCCATGCTTTGGGCATGAAATGGTCTCTTTGCAAACCATACCCTGAGTAAGCATTCTGGTAAAAGGTTCCTTATAATTCACCATGTTAAAATCATATAAAACCCTGGTGAAATATCGTGAATAGAGCAGATGTAAAATAGCATGTTCAACTCCGCCGATATATTGATCCACCGGCATCCAGTAATCAATAGCCTCTTTGTCAAACATGGCCTTATTACTATCAGGACAGCAATAACGCTCAAAATACCAGGAAGATTCCACAAAGGTGTCCATGGTATCGGTTTCCCGCCTTGCATCCTCTCTCTTGCATTTAGGACAGGTTGTTTTGGCAAAATAATCCAGTTTGGACAAAGGTGAGCCACCGCCTTCAAGCAGAGCAACATCTTCAGGCAAAATAATGGGCAGGTCCTCTTCAGGCACTGGAATAATTCCGCAATCAGGGCAGTGTATCATTGGAATGGGAGTACCCCAGTAGCGCTGCCTTGATATGCCCCAATCACGGATACGGTAATTTACAGTTTTCTTGCCAAGATCATTTTTTTCCAGATAAGCAGCTATTTCATCTTTGGCCTCGATATTTTTAAGACCGTTAAATTTTCCGGAATTAACCATTATTCCTTCGCCGGTAAAAGCTTCTGTGATAGTTGTGCCATCCAGCTTATCATCAAGGGGACTGACCACAATAATAATATCCAGACCATATTTTTCAGCAAAATCAAAATCGCGCTGATCATGAGCCGGTACCGACATTACAGCGCCTGTGCCATATTCCATAAGAGCAAAATTTGCAGTATAGATCGGCATCTGACGGCCATTTAAAGGGTTAATGCAATATACTCCGATAAATACGCCTTCCTTCTCATAATCTTCAAGAGCCCTGCTGGATCTATCCTGGTGAGATATCTTCTCAATAAAATCTTTAGTCTCCTTGTATTGATTTGTACCTTCAGCTAATTTTATTACCAGAGGATGTTCCGGCGCCAGACACATGAAAGTCGCGCCAAAAACCGTATCCGGCCGGGTTGTAAAAACCGGAATCACTTCATCAGAATCTTGAACTTTAAACCGAATCTGAGCTCCAATGCTTTTACCGATCCAGTTTTTTTGCATGGTGATTACCTTTTCCGGCCATTCCGGCAACTTATCAGAATAATCAAGCATATCTTCAGCATAATCTGATACTCGAAAAAACCACTGTTTTAATCTTTTTTGTTTTACTGGTTTCCCGCAACGCCAGCACATACCAGCTTCCACCTGTTCATTGGCCAGGACAGTTTGGCATGTTTTGCACCAGTTCACAGAAGATTCCTTGCGATAGGCCAGCCCCTTTTCAACCATCTTTAAAAATAACCATTGCTCCCAGTGATAATATTCAGGCCGGCAAGTTGCAAATTCCCGCTTCCAGTCATAGGAAAATCCAAGCCGTTTTAACTGAGCTCTCATGGCATCTATATTCGCATATGTCCATTTAGCTGGGTGAGTTTTATTGGCAATTGCCGCATTTTCAGCAGGCATGCCAAAGGCATCCCAGCCCATGGGGTGTAACACGTTAAATCCATTCATTCTTTTATATCTGGCAACCACATCTCCTATAGTGTAGTTTCTGACATGTCCCATATGAATTTTGCCGGAAGGATAAGGAAACATCTCTAAAATATAGTATTTTTTTTGGCCGGGTTGAGTTGATACATTAAACAGCTCATTTTTTTCCCAGAAAACCTGCCATTTAGATTCCAAATCCTGCGGGGAATAATTTACATCCATTTCAATTACCTTTGTTTATCTGTTTGAATTATATATTTAAAAATGTGTTAGCCCCTAATGCCATAATATACTCAAAATTGCAAGACAGTTATATTTACCATCCTTAATTGCAGGTGAATTTGATCATTTAAGCCTTTTCCTGTAGAAAACATTTGACTTACTATCTTAAATTGCATATTTGAAAAAACGCTTCCTTAAATTGAAGCATCACACCTTCCTATAAACTAATAATGACTAAACGATTTATTAAGATCCAAACCTTATTATGAGTATAAAAATTCTAATCAATGCAGTTGATTCTGAAGAGTGCCGGATAGCCAAAGTTAAAGAAAGCAAGCTTGAAGAGTTCCATGTGGAAAGTGCAGCCAGGGAAATCATCCGGGGTAATATTTATAAAGGAATTATTACAAGGGTTGAGCCTAGTCTGCAAGCTGCATTTATTGATTTTGGAGGCGAACGCCACGGTTTTTTGCAAAAGCATGAAATCCACAGCGATTATTTCCTGGATCATCCAGCCAAAGAGCGCTCCATTAAACATATAATAAAACGAGGCCAGAATCTTATGGTTCAGGTTGTTAAAGATCCTTTCATGCGTAAAGGCGCAATGTTAACAACCTTTATCTCTTTGCCCGGTCGCCATATAGTTCTTATGCCCGGCAGTAAAAGTCATGGCATATCCAGAAAAATCGAGGATGAGACGGAACGAAACCGGCTAAAAGAAATTATCGGCAAATTATCGCTTCCTCAGGGCTTTGGAATTATCATTCGAACTGCTGGAATGAACTGTACCAAAACCGCAATTGCCAATGATCTGAAATATCTTTTAAAACTTTGGAAAACAATTAAACAAAAGGGAATAGATGAAACTTCGCCGGCTACCCTGTACAAGGAACGAAGTCTGGCCGTAAGATCTATCAGGGATTATTTCACGCCGGATGTTAATGAAATTCTAATAGATGATGAGACTGTGTATAAAGAAATAAAAAATTTTATTAACATAATATCCCATAAACATAATAAAATTGTTAAACTCCACAAATCAGACAAACCCATATTTACAAAATTTCAGCTGGAATCTCAAATTGAATCAATATATAATAATCGGGTTCTATTAAAATCAGGTGGTTCAATTGTAATTGAACAAACCGAAGCCCTTGTTGCCATTGATGTCAACTCCGGTAAGGCTACTCAAAAAGAAGGTATTGAGCAAACTGCCCTTTTAACCAACATTGAAGCTGCTGAGGAAATTTCTCGTCAGCTTCAGTTACGTGATTTAGGAGGATTGATTGTTCTGGATTTCATTGATATGAGAAATCCCAAACATCGAACTGAAGTTGAAAAAAAGATGAGAACCTTTGCCAAAGCGGATAAAGCCAAAATCAAAATAGGTAAAATCTCTAAATTCGGTCTTATGGAAATGTCGCGTCAACGTATTCGGCCTTCCATTGATTTTGGCAGCCATATAGTCTGCAAATACTGTAAGGGAAAAGGTTTGACACCTTCCATTGAAACATTAGGGCTTGCATTTTTGCGCAAATTAAAACTTGAAACATTAAAATCCGATGTTAAAAAAATAACGGGGACAATTCCTATAGAGGTTGCAGATTATATTTTAAATCAAAAAAGAAAAGATATAGTTGATCTTGAAGTCAGACATAATATCTCGATTAACATTATCGGCGAAGTTGACCTTATACCCGGAGATTGCAAAATTATTAATGAAAAATCTACCCAGCCAAAATAAAACGGAAATTAGATGCCTGCCAAACCAAGGGAAAAATTAAGTAGAGGCTCAAAGATAGCTGCCTCTATTCTCATATTAATAAGTATTATTCTGGTTGTTATGTTTTTTATTGCTCAACATAATAAGAATAACTCACCGGAAAACGACCTGCATCCTGCCCAAATTCACGCCATCATTAATTCACCGACAATCCTTGATATCAATAAGCTGGAAAATGATGAAAAAACGCAATCCTTAATAAGAGAGAGAAAAAAAGAATTTGGTATTGATAAAGGAATAGATCTTATTATTAAATCCAGTGAAACTTTAAAAATTGGTCAAAAATCTGTTGCAATGCAGGATATTCTCGAGAAAATAATTCTTGAGCAAGATGGGCTGATAGAAAAAAACCTGGCAGGCCAAGATAATAAAAAAGATAATAAACAGGATAATAAAAAAGATACGTTCTTTGGTGTTTATATTGTTCGCCCAGGAGATAATATTTGGAATATTCATTTTAATTTCCTCAAAGATTATCTCGGACATCGGGGAATTTCCATATCACCGATTGCAGATGAACCAGACCTTAAAGGATTTAGTTCAGGAGTTGGTAAAATATTAAAATTTTCTGAAAACATGGTATATATCTATAATATTAAAGAAAAAAAACTGGACATTGATCTTAACCTGATATACTCGCAAAATAAAATCGTGATATATAATATGACTCAGATTTTCAACCTGCTAAATCAAATTGATTATGATCATGTCAACCGGATTGAATTTGATGGTGAAACTATTTGGATACCATCGGACCAGTAATTTATAGATTTTCAAAACTATTTTATTTATTGTTTGACCTGACATATGATTTTGCAGTATATCAGCCCCATTTAAATTTTATTTGTTTTATATTTAAACAAAACTAAAAGGAGGTTTTTATTTTGATTGGTATAGCATATGCGATGGGCACAGGCGGATCAGCAGCCCCGGGAAGCTCAGGAGGTTTCACCTCTTTTATCCCATTAATTCTAATGTTCGTTATCTTTTATTTTCTTCTGATCCGGCCCCAGCAAAAAAAGACAAAACAACATCGAGAAGTAGTCAATAACCTTAAAACAGGAGATAGCATAATAACCAGCGGCGGCATCTATGGAAAAATAACCGGTGTTACTGATACAACGCTTACTATTGAAATCGCTGACAGGGTACGTATAAAGATAGCAAGAGGCAATGTCGCGGGGCTTATTGAAACCCAAAATCAGAGTCAACCCGTCCCAAAGAATAAATCAAAATAGTTAATCTATTTTAAACCCTGATTTAAATCACCGGGTTAAATCACTGGGCAATTATTTTTTTTGGCAACAGGGTTTGTCGGTTATAAATATTATTTTAGTTAAAAGAGGAAATAATCATTGAAGAACCTCACGTGGAAACCGCTTATAATAGTTGGCGTAATTTTAGCGTCAATTATTTACATTCTCCCTACACTTAAACCAACCTTATGGCCTCATAAAAAAATTAACCTGGGCCTGGATCTTCAAGGAGGAATGCACCTCGTTCTTGAAGTTGAGACCGAAAAGGCTGTTGTTGACAATATTCAGCGGATAATAGAAGAGTTGCGTGATCTTTTAAAAAAAGAACATATCCGCTATACATCTCTTGAGCAGGTCAAACAAATACAAATTCAAATTGGAATTCGCGGTGAAAAACCAATTGAAAAATTTGAACAATTAATAGACAAAGAGTTCCCCAACTTGCGCATGGTCAAAAATGATATAAATGATTCCTACCTGGAAATGGTTGTGGATCTTCCAGAACAGGAAGTTGAGCGCATTAAAAAAATGGCTGTAGAACAGGCCCTTGAAACCATTCGTAACCGCATTGATCAATTCGGGGTCAGTGAGCCTGATATTCGTATTCAGGGTAAACGTAGAATTTTAATCCAATTGCCCGGTGTTACAGATACACAGCGGGCCAAAGAGCTCATTGGCCGAACAGCCCTGCTGGAATTTAAGCTTTTGGATGAAACCCATGATATTGAAGCAGCCATTAGTGGTAAAATTCCACCAGGCAGTGAACTTTTATATCAGATTAAAAAAAATCCTGCCACCAAGCGAAGTGTAAAAACCCCTTTTCTGATAAAAAAACGCGCCAGCCTGACAGGCGCCTATCTTACCGATGCCAGAGTTCAGATAGATTCCCAGTATAATGAACCCTATGTTTCTATTGCTTTTGATAAAAAAGGGTCGCGGATTTTTGCCCGCATAACTGAAGCAAATGTTAAAAAACGATTGGCTATTGTACTGGATAAAAAGGTTTATTCAGCTCCGGTTATACAGGAAAAAATCAGTGGTGGGGAAGCCCAAATAACCGGCAGCTTCACAACTGCAGAGGCTCATGACCTGGCAATTATCCTGCGGGCAGGAGCATTACCGGCACCAGTTAAAATTATTGAAGAACGAACAGTTGGCCCGTCACTGGGAACCGATTCGATCACGAAAGGTTTTATGTCCATATGTGTTGGTGGTATTCTCGTCATGCTGTTTATGCTGATTTATTATAAAGGTTCAGGCCTGATTGCCGATTTAGCGCTAATTCTTAATATTCTTATAATTGCCGGAGGATTAGCGGCTTTTCAGGCTACCTTAACTCTGCCTGGTATTGCCGGAGTCATTTTAACCATCGGCATGGCAGTTGATGCCAATGTTTTGATTTTTGAACGTATCAGGGAAGAATTGCGTCTTGGCAAAACACCCAGGGCGGCACTGGCATCTGGTTACGACAGAGCTACTTTAACAATTCTGGATGCAAATATTACCACTTTGATCGCAGCCCTGGTTTTATTTCAATTTGGAACCGGACCAATCAAAGGTTTTGCAGTTACCTTGAGTCTGGGTGTGCTTGCCAGTTTATTTACATCTCTTATCGTAACACGGTCTATTTTTGATTATCTGCTCATGACTCGCAAATCAAAATCTTTGAGCATTTAGATTTAGTGGTTAACAGAACCATAAATTATAGGTATTTGATTCATGCAATTTATTAAACCCGAAGTTAATATAAATTTTATTGGAAAAAGAAAAATAGCCTTTTTTGTCTCTGCTTCCCTGATTCTCATCTGTATCATCTCATTAATTATTCATAAAGGTCCGCGCTATGGGATCGATTTTGCCGGAGGCACCCTGATTCAGGTCAAATTTGAATCAGCCGTTAATATAGATGATATAAAAGCCGGATTAAAAGCATTGGATCTTGATAAATCATCTGTTCAATTATTCGGCGACATTGCTGATAATGAATTTTTGATTCGAACAAACCGCTCTGTAATAACGTCACAAGGGTTTGCAAACGAGGTAAAACAGGCCCTCAAAGCAACAACCAATATTAACACTGAAATCCGCAGGGTTGAAATGGTGGGGCCGCAAGTTGGTAAAGATTTACGTGAAAAGGCTCTCTTTGCCATGTTCTACTCCCTGCTTTTTATCACTATTTATATTTCAGGCCGATTTGAATTAAAATGGGTATTAAGTGGTGTTATTGCTGCGTCTCTCATGACTGCGGTTTATATTTCGACGATGTTTCATGTGAGTATTCCAATATTAATGGCTGTTGCTCTGGTTGTTACGCTGTTTATTTTCTGGATTCTGAAATTGAAATATGCCATGGGCGCTATTGTCGCATTAATCCATGATGTTACAATTACAGTGGGTATTTTTTCTATTTTCGATAAGGAATTCACTCTGCCGATTATTGCAGCCCTTCTTACGATTATCGGATATTCACTAAATGATACCATTATTGTATTTGACAGGATTCGTGAGAATTTAAGGAAACAACATAAAAATCCTTTGAAAATAATCATCAATAAAAGCATTAATGAAACCCTGAATCGGACTATTTTAACATCTGCTACCACCCTTTTTGTGGTTATTGCTCTGTTTGTACTTGGCGGCGGAATAATTCATGATTTTGCCTTTGCTTTAATTGTGGGAATTGCTATTGGAACCTATTCCTCAATTTTTGTTGCAAGTCCTATTCTGATAGCCTGGCAAAAAAAATAATAATCTCCTTTAAAAAAAATATAAATAGAATTTCTTTCTGACGATTATATGGAAAACCTCCTGGAATGGATTGCTTTAAAAAACGTTCATGGTATTGGAAACCACCTTTTCAAACGGCTGATGGACTGTTTCCACTCCCCCCATAATGTATTTCAGGCCTCAAGCCAGGAGCTTTTAAAAACTGACGGTATTTCTCAACCTCTGGCCAGGGCTATCAAACAACAAAAAATAACCGACTGGATGAAAAAAGAACTGGAGCTTGCTCAACAAAAAGGTTACCAAATTATAACCCAGGCAGACGACAAGTTCCCACCCCTTTTGCTTGAAATTCCTGATCCTCCTCCATTTCTATATGTTAACGGCAATCTTTCCGGGTCATCCATGAATATTGCCGTTGTTGGATCTCGCAATGCAACCCCTTACGGAATTGCCATGACCAGGCAGCTTTGCAAAGCACTGGCAGGATATCAGGCAACTATTATCAGCGGGATGGCAATGGGCATTGACACTGCGGCCCATTTGGGCGCTATAGAGGGAGGAGGTCAAACCATTGCGGTGCTGGGCAGTGGCCTGGCACAAATTTACCCTGCTCAAAATCGAAAATTATTTCATAAAATTGCCGAAACAGGGGCGGTTATCTCGGAATTTCCAATGCTCAGCGCTCCTGAAGCTCATCATTTTCCAATCCGCAACCGAATTATCAGTGGAATTTCCCTGGGTTCAGTTATTGTAGAAGCTGCTAAAAAAAGCGGATCTTTAATCACCGCCCGTTTAGCTGCTGAACAAAACCGGGAAGTTTTCGCGGTTCCCGGCAGTATACGCTCATCAAAAAGCAGCGGAACCCATGCATTGATTAAACAAGGGGCCAAACTGGTTGAAAACGCTCAGGATATTCTGGAAGAACTTTCACCTGTTTTTAGATATTCAGAAACAAGGCAAGAAAAAACTAATGCTCCCGAGGCGGAAACGCTCTCCCTTTCTTCAGATGAATCCAGAGTATTTAACGCATTGGGGCCTTACCCACTGCACATTGATGATCTTAGCAGGAAACTTGCCATAGATGCCGGCAAATTAGCTGGAATACTGCTCCAGCTAGAGCTTAAAGGAGCTATAAGGCAGTCACCTGG